>JAITAP010000116.1 GCA_031284065.1 Prevotellaceae bacterium | reverse complement strand
AGGTAACGCCCAAATCTATCCGTATGCGCAAAATCCTGCTGGACGAAAACGAGCGAAAAAGAAAGGCAAAGAGCGGGATTTAGCGGAAACCCTACCCTTTTTTCGCCAATAGCCCGCAGAGCTTCAACCGCATCGCCATTTTCCATTATTCCCCTACGGGGAATTGGAAAGGTGCGGGGCTTGCATTGCCTTTAACCCCTAAATATATTCTAAAAATGTTTCTTCGAGTTTTTGCCATTTTTCTTTTGCTGCTGGGCTGCGGCAGGGTGGAGGCGCAGTACATTTCGCGGGGCACAGACCCTGCGGGCATTACGTGGAGCCACATTCGCGCGCCGCGCTTCGACGTTATTTTCCCCGACAGCGCCCGCCGGCAGGGCGAGTACTTTGCGCGCCTGCTGAGCAAGGCGTACCTTCCCGCATCGGCAACTCTTGGCCACGCGCCGCGCAGGGTACCGGTCATTCTGCACCCCTTCAACCTGCAATCCAACGGCATGGTTGTGTGGGCGCCAAGCCGCATGGAAATTTTCTCCACAGCGCCCACCGAGAGCGACGCTCAGGTGTGGCTCCAGCAGCTGGCGCTGCACGAGTACCGGCACGTGGTGCAAACGGACATGATGAATCGCGGCTTTACCCGCGCGCTCTACTACCTGATGGGCGAGCAGGCGGTGGCGCTACCCTCCGCGCTCATCAAGCCGTGGCTGTTTGAAGGCGACGCGGTGGGCAGCGAAACGGCAATGTCGTTTACGGGGCGGGGGCGTATGCCGTCGTTCGGCGCGGGCTTGCGCGCCATTGTGCTCGACGAAAAAAAATACTCCTACGACAAGCTCCTGCTCGGCTCGCTCAAAGACTACATACCCAACCACTACGTGTACGGCTACCACATGGCGGCGTACGGCAGGTACAGGTACGGCGCGGATTTGTGGGGAAACGTGTTCCGGTTTACCGGAAAATATCCGTTTTTGATTTTCCCGCAGTCCATAGCGAGCAAAAAGTACACCGGAAAGGGGTCAAAGGGGTTCCACCACGAGGCGATGCTGTTTTTGGACAGCCTGTGGCGGCGGGAGCAGCCGCAAAATCCCGACGCGCCTGCGCAGCTCGTGGGCAAAAGCGCGTCGAGGCTCAACCGCTACGCGAGCTGGAGCAGCCCGATTCCGGCGGGCAACGGGGCGATATGGGCAGTAAAAAGCACGCTGTCGCGAACGTCGAGGCTGATGCGGGTTGACAGCGCAGGCAGGGAAAAGGCGGTTGCTGCAACGGGCAGCATTAGCAGCCGGTTGGCGGGCGGGAGCGAGGCGGTGTACTGGACGGAATTTTCTCCGGACGTGCGCTGGGAGCAAAGATGCTACTCGGAGCTCTGGCGATACGACGCGCACGGCAAGAAGGCGACGCGGCTGACGCGCCGCACCGCGCTCTTTACGCCCGCCGTGAGCAGCGGCGGCGAGGTGGCGGCGAGCGAAAAATTTGCCTCGGGCGAGCAAGCGGTGGTGTTGCTGGACAGCAATTTTCAAAAAGCGGCGGAGCTGTTTCGCTTCCGCCCGGGCGAAAGCGTAAACGACCTTGCGTGGATAGACCGGCAAACATTAGCCGTGCTGTACACCGCTGCGCAGGGCATGGGCATTGGGCTCTTGAGCGTGCGCGAAAAAACGCTGTCGCCGCTGCTGCCCTGCGCGTACACCGAAATTTCCGGCATTTCGGCGCGGGACGGGCAGATTTTGTTTTCCTCCGGCTACGACGGTATCAACAACATTTACGCGCTGGACGTGCAAAGCCGCAGCGTCCACAAGCTGACCCGCGCCGCGCTCGGCGCATTTGAGCCCTTGCTGACAATCGACAAAAAACGGCTCATTTTTGCCAGCTACACCTCTGACGGCGCAACGATAGCCTCGCTGCCCGTTGACAGCTTGTTGTGGCAAAAAACCGCCTTCAACGCCCCGTTTACCTTTGCGCTTGCCGAAACCCTAAGCCAACAAGAGCAATTCCGCATAGATACTGCCGTGCTCGACTCCACGCCGCTTGCCGCCGAAAAGTACCGCAAGGCGGCGCACCCGTTCAGGTTTCACAGCTGGGCGCCAATGGCGTACTCGCCGAGCGACCTCATCAGCGGAAACATTTACGGCATGGCGGTTGGCGCTACGCTGCTTTCGCAAAACAACCTGAGCTCCGTCATTACTTCGCTCGGCTACATGTACGACAGGGGTTTCAGCTCCGTCAACGCCTCCATAGCCTGCACCGGCTGGTTTCCGGTGGTGGAGGTGAGCGGCAGCTACGGGTCGCGCTACAGTACCTACGCCGATATAGGCAGCGAAAGAAGCTACAGCGTTGCCTCGCGGCAGCTGTACGGCGAGGCGAGCGTTACCGTATCCGCGCCGCTCAACCTGAGCAAGGGCGTTGCCGTGCGGACGTTCACCCCGTACGTCGGGGCGACGGCGGGCAACGATATGATTCGCCTTGCGGGTAGCCGCCGGTACGCTTCGCTGCTCGTTACCAACGTTGGCTTTTCGGCGCAGGCGGCTACCCGCATGGCGCAGCGCGACGTAAACCCGCGCTGGGGGGTGAGCGTCAGCGCGAACGTGCAGGGCGCGCCCGCCGTGCAGCGCGCCGACCAAAAGGTAACGCTTGGCGCACGGGCATACGCGCCGGGCATTGCCGCCAACCACAGCGTGAGGATGTATGCGGGGTACGAGCGGCAGCGCGCGCCGCTCATGTACGCCACGCGCTTGGCGCTGCCGCGCGGCTTGGCGCTGGGGGGCATTGCCGCGCCTGCGCTGGCAAGCTACGCGGCAAGCTACGCGCTGCCGCTCTGGTACCCCGATATTGCACTTGGGGGGCTGGCGTACGTAAAGCGTGTTCGGGTGAATCTTTTTGCGGACAGGATGGTTGCTTACAGCGAAAAGTACAATCGGGCGGTCTCTTTTGACGGCGCGGGCTACGAGCTGGTGTTCGATTTTCATCCCCTGCGCTTTGCGGCGCTGGTGAGCGCGGGGTGGCGGCAAACGGCTACCCGCACTACCCCTGCGTCGGGCTACAAGCCCACAACTATTCCAACAGAATTTTTGCTTAATTTCTCGTATTAACGGGGGCGGGGTTCGTGATTTCTCCAACGGGGGGGGGTTCGTGAATTTTCCAACGGGGGCGGTTCGTGATTTTTCCAACGGGGCGGGCGGTTCATGAACCGCCCCTACCGTCTATTGACGGGGGCGGGGTTCGTGATTTTTCCAACGGGGGCGGTTCATGAACCGCCCCTACCTTCTATTGACGGTGTTACGTGAACCGCTCACGTAAATGCTCTCCACCTGATTGCCGTACTCAAACACGGCGATAAACGCATCGGTATAGCCAAGGCCAATGAAGAACCGCAGCTGCCGGCGCGCCTCGCTGATGTTTACAAACGAGCCGTAGGTAAATCGCGTGGCCAGACCCGTGCCGTCGTTGCGACGCGTGTATTGCAGGTCAAACTGCGGGTAGGAGCGGCGCAGCGTGGTAAAGTATTCCCAGTCGGTTTCGCTCCAGTTGGTGAGAATTTGTATGCGATACTCGCGCGGCAGGGCTTTCGCCTTCTTAAAAGACCTTTCGGAGCGGTCTATCACTTCGCGCGCGCTGCTGAACTCTTTTTTTGCGGTCATTTCTATTTCCCTTTCCTCCAAAAATACGGTGGACAATAGCCTGATTGGGTCGGTAGATTGGTAGCCCTCCTTGAATCCGGCAAGGGTGTATCGGGTGTCTTTTTTGAGCGTAAAGTTGAAGTTTCCGTTTTCGGCGCACTCCTTACATTCCGATGTTCTGGTAGCGTCGTCCGTAACGCAGATTTTGGCGTTTGGCACCGGCCTTCGCGTAGCCTTATCCACCACCCTTCCCGCAAAGGCTACTTGCGGCTCCGCGTTCGCAACTTTTTTCGACGCAGGCGGAAGCGCAGGCGTTTCGGCGGCGGGTGTTCCGCTGTCGGGTATTCCGTCGTCGGATACGTCGGTGGCGGGTAGAGCGTCGGCGGGCATGGAGGCGGCAAGCATGGCGGCGGCAGACATGCCGGCGGCGGGTATTTCGTCGGCAGGTATTTCGGCGGCAGGCGCGGCGGCGGTTACGATGGTTTTGGTCGTTGTTCTGATGGTGGTAATTGTAGCGCCGGTTGCGCTATCTACCTTTTGTGTTGTGTCCGTAGCGGCAGCAAGCGTTTGCTCGGGCTCCGGTTCGGGCTCCGGTTCGGGCTCCGGCTCCGGTTCGGGCTCCGGCGCGGGCGCGGGTTCGTCCAGCTTGTCGCCAACGAGCAGAGACATGTAGATGTCGTCGCCGCCGTGCCCGCCGGGTCTGTTTGAGGAAAAGTAGGCGAGTACGTCCTTTCTTCCAAAGGCGGTTGAGTTAAAAACGTCCACCACGTAGGAGTAGTCGTCGGCGCTACTGTTGACGGGCGACCGCATGTTTTGCGGGGCAGCCCATTCCCCGTTTTTCAGCTTTGTAGAAAAGATGTCCAGCCCGCCCATTCCGGGATGTCCGTTGGAGGAAAAGTGGAGCGTGCCGGTAAGGTCCATTGTGGGGAACACCTCGTTTTCGGCCGTGTTGATCACCTCGCCCATGTTTTCGGGCTTGCTCCAGCTGCCGTCGTCCGGCGACTTTACGCAGTACCACAGGTCCATTTTGCCGTACCCGCCGGGCATGTCGGAGGCAAAGTAGAGCGTATCGCCGGTGGCGTTCAGGCAGGGGTGCATAACGGAGGCGTTGTTGTGGTCAAACTCCTCTGCGTACTCCCGCCAGCCGTCGTCGGTGCGCCCCAGCGCGCTGATTTTCAGATTTTCGGTTATCACCCGCACTTTTTCCTTGCCCATCATCATTGTTTTGGTTTCGCCCTTTTTGCCCGTGCAGGTAATGTACAAAATGGTTGTATCTCTTGCCGCCATGCCGAAAGGCCCCGCCTGCATCCCTTTTTTGTTGACGGGCGACGGGAGGAGCTTTGGCCGCTGCCACGTCAGCGACGTGTTACTTGCTGTTTTCGAGGCGGAAAAAGCCCGCAAAAGGTACTTGGTTTGCTCCCGTCCACCGGCGCAGGGAGGGTTGTCGCTGGGGCGGTCGGAGGAAAAAATCATCTCCTGCCGCGAATAGGGCATGGCGCCCCACTCGGAGTAGCACGTGTTGAGGTCGGAGAGGTTGGTTACAGCGTGCCGCGTGGGCTTTTTTTCCCACAGTATGGCGTTGTTGCACGTAGTGATAAACCGCTGCACCGGCTCGGCGTACGACGAATCCGCCCGCTGCGCCGCCCTTGCCCGTTGCTTTGCCTCTGTGTGCTTTCCGTTTTGCAGCAACATTTCGGCGTAGCCGTAGAGTATAGAGGCGTCGTTGGTTTCGGATTGGGATACAAGCTGCTCAAAAATGACTTCTGCCTGCTCAAAGTTTCCCAGCGCACGGTAGCAATCCGCCATCCCCTTTAGCGACACGCGGGCAACCTCCGGCTTTGCGTGCTGCTTTTCCTTTGCGTACAGCGTAATGGCCTCAAGGTAATCGTTGCGCATCATCCGCTCGCGAGCTTTGAGCTGCAAGCGCGTCTCCGGCCGAGCCGCTGCCGGCAAGGCGAAAGCGAGGATTACAGCGCCAACAAATAAAAACCGGTATAGTTTGCAATAATTCATAGCGTATTGTTTAACTGACAATCAGTAATTGGCAATTGAGATGCGTGAGCCATTTGTTGCTTGTTTTTTTATAAACGTCGTATCTATATATATAAAAATTAAAAACGAAATTTACGCCGGACCCCGCCCCTTCTTTGACCTCCAGACCTCACCCCCAGCCCCTCTCCGTGACCTCCAGACCTCACCCCCAGCCCCTCTCCTTGACCTCCAGACCTCACCCCCAGCCCCTCTCCAAAGGAGAGGGGAGGCTTGCGCCGAACGTCCCGTTGCTGCTCCCCTCTCCTTTGGAGAGGGGTCGGGGGTGAGGTCTCCGGAAGT
>JAITAP010000099.1 GCA_031284065.1 Prevotellaceae bacterium | reverse complement strand
TTAGCATGTTATTCGTTGCAACAAAGTCACTCTTAAGCGCCATCCCGTTAGGGATGGAACGCTCGGTAGAAAAGCATCCCCACCCCCGAAACCGTCATTCCGTAGGAATGACGCCCGAGCGCGTGTAGGCACATTGCTAACTCAATGTTGCGCAGCCCTCGAAAGAAAAACATGCGGCAATTGGTTGCGCCTCCGCTCCAATTCCCCTACGGGGAAGCGAGGACAATTGTAATTCATCAAAAATTATAAACCTGCATAACATGAGCTATTATTCGTTGCAACAAAGTCACATTTCGCCAAAAAGTATTACCTTTGCCGCAGCTGTTGAGTAAACTAAACGTAATTAAAGCTTGATTTTTTCCTGTAAAATCAAAATTGGGGGGAAATCTCTGTGGAAATTTTATGAATACCAAAAATGTTTAACAATTTATTATTACCAACAATGAACAAAGTACTTGCCTTACTCATGGTGTTGCTGGCAGCGTCTTCCTGCTCCAACACGCAAAGCAAAGCAGCCAAATCTCAGGCTGTTTTGGGAGATACAATTTCGTACGAAGGGGTGAAAGAGAAAAGTTTTGGCGAACTTTTTCGCCAAATCAGCCCCGAAGACATTGACCGGAACATAATCGGTCTGGCGCAAAAGGAATTTATTGTCATCACCGCCGGGCGCGAAAGCCACTACAACGCTATGGTGGCCTCCGATGGCGGCATTGGCGCGCTGATGGGTAAACCCGTAACTTTTTGCGGGCTGCGCGGCAGCCGGTACACGCTGGAAATCATTCTAAAGGACTCGGTTTACACGTTTACTTTTTTTGACGAACGGTTTAAGGGCGATTTTATGATTTTTGGGCAGCAATCGGGGCGCGACTCTCAAAAAATGCAGCAAACCAGCCTCACCGCCGTTGCCACGCCTTCGGGCAAGGTTACCTTTAAGGAAGCCAAAATAGTAATAGAGTGCAAGCTGGCGCAAACGCATACGGTAAATCCCGAGGAAGTTTACGCCGAGCACAACAGAAAGTTTTACGCCGACGCTTACAGGGAGGTCGGCTCGTGGCACAAAATTGTTTTTGGCGATATTACAGCCGTTTGGGTGAGAAAGTAGGCCGCAAATATGGCTTTTGGAGAGGACGGGGGGACGCACGGTCGCTTGCAGGAGATGCACGGCCGTGCGTCTCTGCGTGAGGCGGCGGCATTTTTTTGGAAACGAAGAATTTTTCGGCTCTTAATTTTTCAACTTTCAACTAATTTTGTACTTTTGTACCGCCGAATTACGAATTGCGAATTTATGAACATTCTTATAGCTCGTAATCCCAAAAATCCCAAATTCAAAAATTTCTCACATGAATTTTACTAACGCCGGACTGTATGACCCCCGCTACGACCACGACTCGTGCGGTGTGGGCTTGGTGGTTAACCTCCACTCTGCAAAAACTCACGATACTGTAGATAAGGGCTTGAAGCTTCTGGAAAACATGGTGCACCGCGGCGCGGAGGGCGCCGACCCGCTCACCGGCGACGGCGCAGGCATTATGCTGCATATCCCCCACGAATTTATTTTGCTCAACGGTATTCCGGTGCCCGAAAGAGGACACTACGGAACGGGGCTGGTGTTTTTATCAAAAGACGCTTTTAAGCAGCGGCGTGCGCTGGAGGCAATGCAGGCGGAGGTGGAAAACAACGGCTTCTCCCTCCTTGCCGTGCGCGACGTGCCGGTCAACAGCGCCATTCTGGGCGCAGGCTCGTCGGCAACGGAGCCGGCAGTGAAGCAAATCTTTTTGGTGGACAAAGACGGAAAAAACGGCCTTGATGTGAGGCTGTACATTCTGCGCAAGGCTATTGAGCGCAAGCTCGCAAGGGAGGAGTGCTACGTGGTGAGCCTTTCCACCAAAGATATTGTTTACAAGGGTATGCTCACCTCGCACCAGCTGCGGGAGTACTTTCTGGATTTGAGCAACCCCTACTTTACCAGCGGCATTGCGCTGGTGCACTCCCGCTTTAGCACCAACACGTTTCCCAAGTGGGAGCTGGCGCAGCCGTTCCGCTTTCTTGGGCACAACGGCGAAATCAACACCATACGCAGCAACCGCGAGTGGATGAAGGCGCGCGAAGAGCAACTCTGCTCCGAAAACTTTGCCAGCATCAAAGACGTGCTGCCCATCATTGAGGAGGGCATGAGCGATAGCGCTTCGCTGGACAACGCGCTGGAATTTTTCGTCATGTCGGGCATGTCGCTCCCGCACGCGCTTTCCATGCTTATCCCCGAAAGCTGGAACAGCAAAAACCTCATTTCGGCTTCGCTAAAGGCGTTCTACGAGTTTTGCTCGCTCGCCTTTGAGCCTTGGGACGGCCCCGCCACGCTGCTCTTTTTTGACGGCCGCTACGCAGGAGGCATGCTCGACCGTAACGGGCTGCGCCCGGCGCGATACGTCATTACCAACAACGATACGCTGGTGCTGGCCTCCGAAACGGGCGTGCTCACCTTTGAGCCTTCCGAAATTCGCGAAAAGGGAAAGCTGCAACCCGGAAAAATTTTGCTGGTGGATACCGAGCAGGGGCGCATACTCCGCAACGAAGAGCTCAAAAGCGTTCTGGCCGGCGAGCACCCCTACGAACAGTGGCTGCAAGCGTACCGGCACGAACTCGACAAAATCACCTCAGGCCGAAGCGTTACCCAAACGATAAAGGATTACCCAAAGCTGCTGCAAGTTTTCAGCTACACCAAAGAGGAGGTGGAAAAGCTCATCATCCCAATGTGCGACGAGGGCAAAGAGCCTACAGGCTCTATGGGCAACGACGTTCCGCTGGCGGTACTCTCCGACCGTGCGCAAAACCTGTTCCGCTACTTCCGGCAGCAGTTCGCGCAGGTTACCAACCCGCCCATCGACCCGATACGCGAGGAGCTGGTAATGTCGCTCACCGGCTACATCGGCACGTTTGACCACAACCTCATCTCGCCCAACCCCGACCTCTGCAAAATGATAAGGCTCAAGAGCCCCATCCTCACCAACCGCGACTTCGACATTCTTTGCCACATTGAGTACAAAGGCTTCCGCTCCTACGCCATCCCCATGCTCTACGACGTAGCGTTGGGCGCAAAGGGGCTGGAGGCGGCAATCGACGGGCTTTGCAGGGAAGCGGACAAGGCGGTGGACGAGGGCTACAACTACATTATCCTTAGCGACCGGGGCGTTACGGAGGCAAAAGCGCCTGTCCCGTCGCTGCTGGCGCTGTCGGCGGTGCACCACCACCTGATAGACGTGCGCAAGCGCGTACAGATTGGGCTGATTGTGGAGAGCGCCGAGCCGAGAGAGATAATGCACTTCGCGCTGCTGCTCGGGTTTGGCGCGAGCGCCGTAAACCCCTACATGGCCTACGCCGCTATCGACAGCCAAATCAAAAACGGAGAGCTGCGCCTCGACTTTGCTACCGCCGAAAAGCGCTACATTAAGGCAATCGACAAGGGGTTGCTGAAAATTATGTCAAAAATGGGCATATCGACGATGAGGAGCTACATCGGCGCAAAGATATTTGAGGCTGTGGGAATCTCCGAAAATCTGTCGAAAAAGTACTTTGGCGGCGTTACCACCAAAATCGGCGGCATAGACCTCGAAGATATTGCCCGGCAACAGGAGCTGCTGCTGACGTGCGCTTTTGGCACGGAAAACGGCGGCGTACCGCATAGCGAAGGCTTCTACGCCTACCGCAGGGACGGCGAAATTCACGCATGGAATCCCGAAACAATATCCAAGCTGCAGCTCGCCACGCGGCTCGGCTCATACGAAAAATTCAAAGAGTACACCGCAACCGTTGACGGCAAAAGCGCCCCCATATTTATTCGCGATTTGCTCGACTTCTCCACCGGACTTCCGCCCGTCCCCGTTGAGGAGGTAGAGCCAAAGGAGGCCATTGCACGCCGCTTTGTTACCGGAGCCATGTCTTTTGGGTCGATAAGCAAGGAGGCGCACGAGGCTATGGCGTTAGCCATGAACAGGCTGGGCGGGAAAAGCAACACCGGCGAGGGCGGCGAGGACTCCGAACGCTTCAAGCCCCGCGCAGACGGCTCGTCGGCGCGTAGCGCCATCAAGCAGGTGGCGTCGGGACGCTTTGGCGTAACCGCCGAGTATCTGGTCAACGCCGACGAAATACAAATCAAGGTGGCGCAGGGCGCAAAGCCCGGCGAGGGCGGGCAGCTGCCCGGATTTAAGGTGGACGAAGTTATCGCCAAAACCCGCCACTCCATACCCGGCATCTCGCTCATTTCGCCGCCGCCGCACCACGACATCTACTCCATTGAGGACTTGGCGCAGCTGATTTTTGACCTCAAAAACGTAAACTCCAGGGCGAGAATATCCGTAAAGCTGGTTTCGGAAAGCGGCGTGGGGACTATTGCCGCAGGCGTGGCAAAGGCCAAAGCCGACATGATAATCATAAGCGGCGGCGAAGGCGGCACGGGCGCAAGCCCAATGAGCTCCATAAAGTACGCCGGACTGCCCACCGAAATTGGCCTGGCCGAAACGCAGCAAACGCTGGTGGCGAACAACCTCCGCGCACAGGTGGCAATCCAAACGGACGGGCAGCTCAAAACCGGCCGCGATATTGTCATTGCCGCTCTGCTGGGCGCAGAGGAGTACGGATTTGCCACCAGCGCCCTCATCGTGCTGGGCTGCGTCATGATGCGCAAGTGCCACATGAACACCTGCCCGGTGGGCGTGGCTACGCAGGACGAACGCCTGAGAGTGCGCTTCAAGGGAAAGGAAGAGTACCTGCTCAACTTTTTCCTCTTTTTGGCGGAAGAAGTGCGGGAGTACTTGGCGCAAATGGGATTCCGCTCGCTGGACGAAATTATAGGACGGGCGGATTTGCTCCGGCAAAACAAAAAATTTACCGGCAACCCTAAAGTTGGCAAGGTTGACCTCTCACGCCTGATATATTTTCCGGAAGAGGCCAAGAAATACCCCATACGGAACGCCAAGCCGCAGGAGCACCTCATTGCAAAAGTCCTCGACAGGCAGCTGCTGAAAGAGGCAAAAAAGGCGCTGGACAGCGGCGCGCCGGTGGAGCTAAGCCACGCCATAGCCAACACGGACAGGGCGGCAGGCGCAATGCTTTCGGGCGAGGTTGCCGCAAGGTACGGCAACGCGGGCTTGCCCGACGGCGCGATCACGTGCCGCTTTGCAGGCTCGGCAGGGCAAAGCTTTGGCGCTTTTCTTGCGGCGGGCGTTACGTTCCGGCTGGAAGGCGACAGCAACGACTACCTTGGCAAGGGGCTGTCGGGGGGAAGAATAGTGGTAGCGCCGCCTGCCGGAAGCGTCTTTACTCCGGAAGACAACGTGATAGCGGGCAACACCCTGCTGTACGGCGCTACCGCCGGAGAAGTTTACATAAACGGCAGGGTAGGCGAGCGCTTCTGCGTGCGCAACAGCGGCGCAACGGCGGTGGTAGAGGGCACGGGCGACCACTGCTGCGAGTACATGACGGGAGGTTGCGCCGTAATTCTCGGAACGGTTGGGCGAAACTTTGCCGCCGGCATGAGCGGCGGCGTGGCCTACGTCTGGAATAAGGAGCAAAACTTCGACTTTTTTTGCAACATGGAGATGGTGGAGCTCTCGCTGGTGGACGAAACGCCCGACAGAAACGAGCTCAAAGACCTCCTCAAAAAGCACCTGCACTACACCGGAAGCCCGCTCGCGCAGCGAATGTTGGACAAGTGGAGCGAAATGGTAGAGCAGTTCATCAAGGTAACCCCCATAGAGTACAAAAAGATTCTCCACGACCGCAAGTCGGAGGCGCTAAAGGCAAAAATTGCCAGCGTAGAAAGAGACTACTAATGAATTGAGAGTTGGGGGGTGACTTTGTTGCAACGAGAGCTTGGGAGAAAAATTTTGAATTTTGAATTTTGAATTTTGAATTGGCTTGCGCCGGGCAAGTCCCGCAGGGATTGAGAATTTTGAATTTTGAATTTTGAATTTTGAATTTTGAATTTTGAATTTTGAATTGGCTTGCGCCGGGCAAGTCCCGCAGGGATTGAGAATTTTGAATTTTGAATTTTGAATTGGCTTGCGCCGGGCAAGTCCCGCAGGGATTTTGAATTTTGAATTTTGAATTTTGAATTTTGAATTGGCTTGCGCCGGGCAAGTCCCGCAGGGACGACACTTTGGGAGACCTCACCCCCGACCCCTCTCCAAAGGAGAGGGGTGGCTTGCGCCGAACATCGTGTCCCTGCTCCCCTCTCCTTTGGAGAGGGGTCGGGGGTGAGGTCTGGGAGCGAGGCGTGCAGGTCGCTTGCGTCTTTCGTTCCGCCGTCGTTCCCTCCCGCCGTCATTCCGAGCGGAGCGAGGAACCGGAGCGAAGCGGAGCTCGGCGTAGCCAATCTCCCACCTTACCACCAAACCCTTGTTGCCGAGATATGGCAAAAATGGCGGGAGGTTCCTCCACTACGCGCGCTCGTGCCTCACGCGCTCCGGTCGGAATGACGGGTGGGGGGGGTGGGGCGCGATGCGCGGCGGGGCGGTTCGCGAACCGCCCGTACGCCGCCCATGCCGCAATCGCCGCCGTCCCGCCGCCGTTCCGCCGTCGCCACCGCTCCCTCCCGCCGTCATTCCGAGCGGAGCGAGGAACCGGAGCGAAGCGGAGCTCGGCGTAGCCAATCTCCCGCCTTAGCGCCAAACCCTTGTTGCCGCTATAGGGCAAAAATGGCGGGAGGTTCCTCCACTACGCGCGCTCGTGCCTCACGCGCTCCGGTCGGAATGACGGGTGGGTGGGGGCGCGGTGAGACGCGTTGCGCAGTAGAGACGCACGCCGTGCGTCTCTACTGCCCCCCCCCCACACAAAAAAAATCATCCTCAATTCCAATCATCTTCAATCCCCTCAGCCTCTGCAATTTACGTAAAAATTTTCGTAAATGTGCAAAAAAAAATTTGCCATTATTTTGCGTGTTGATAAATTTTTTTATACCTTTGGGGCTCTTTGCTTTATGGAAACCTGCTATCTGTTTTATTTAAGCCTATGTTTACGGAGCCTGAATCGGCGGGGTATAGCAACCCCACAGCGCG
>JAITAP010000050.1 GCA_031284065.1 Prevotellaceae bacterium | reverse complement strand
ACACACACACACACACACACACACACACACACACACACACACACACACACACACACACACACACACACACACACACACACACACACACACACACACACACACACACACAGCTCAACGAGTTACGTTTATTTGCACCTTGCGCCACTACTCACTGTTCACTATTCATTAATTGCGCATACGCGTAATTATAGCAAATATTTTTCAGAAATTATACATAACCCGGCATATTTTTTGCATGGGGTGATTTTTCTTGGGGAAAAAACATGCCTCCCAAAATGCGGATGTTCTCAGAGAAACCGAAGATTAGCGGCATTAGCTACGCTAACTACATTAATTACACTAACTATATCACATTTACCATGACAACAATTAGACTTTTTTGTGCGTCGCTTGCGCTTATGTTTGCCGACGCGGTAACCGCGCAAACCGTTACCTCCGGCACAACGGGCAGCTGCGCGTGGACGCTCTCCGGAGCTCCCATTGCCTACACGCTGACTATTAGCGGCAGCGGCGCAATGGCAGACTACCCATACGACGCTGCGCCATGGGATTCCTGTCGGCACAGCATCACAGCGCTGGTTGTAGAGCGGGGCGTAACGAGCATAGGCGCTTATGCTTTTTATTTCTGTCAGAATTTAACCTCAGTTAGCATTTCCGGCACGCTAAAGGGTATAGGCGATTATGCTTTTTTCGGCTGCCGCCGCTTAGCTTCGGTGAATATTCCCAACTCGGTAGCGAGTATCGGCAGCGGGGCTTTTAGGAATTGCCACAGCTTGGCTTCGGTGAGTATTCCCAATTCGGTGGCGAGGATAGACGATTATACTTTTTTCGGCTGCCGTGCCTTGACTTCGGTGAATATTCCCAGCTCGGTAACAAGCGTGGGCGACGGAGTGTTCTGGGATTGTAGCGGCTTGACTTCGGTGAAGATTCCTCATTCGGTAACGAGCATAGGCAATGACGCTTTTTACGCCTGCATTAGCTTGGCTTCGGTGAACATTCCCGCGTCGGTAGCGAGCATAGGGAGCGGGGCTTTTTCGGGTTGCCGCAGCTTGACCTCGGTGAAGATCCCCAATTCGGTGGCGAGCATAGGCCGCTATACTTTTTTCGATTGCCGCAGCTTGGCTTCGGTGAACATTCCCGCGTCGGTAACGAGCATAGGCGATGGGGCTTTTGAGTATTGCCGCAGCTTAGGCGCGGTTACGAACCTGAGCGCCACGCCGCAGCGCATTGGCAGCGCTGTTTTTGACGGCGTCAATACGGATATTTGCACGTTGCTCGTGCCGGAAAGCGCGGCGTATGCCTATAAAAGCGCGGCGGGGTGGGGGGATTTTATGAATGTATCGACGCTGAAGGCTGAGAATTGAAAGCTGAGCGTTTTGAAAATCAAAAGCGGCGAGCCAAGCTTGGCTCACCGCTTTTTGGTTGTAGCGCAATGTGATTTTCTACGCTATCTTCTTCTGTCTCCACCGCGACCGCCGCCTCTGCGGTCACCGCCTCTGCGGTCGCCGTCCCTGTCCCTGCGCTCGGGGCGGGGGGCGCGTTCGGGCTCAACCCATCCTTCGGGCTGGGGGAGCAGCGCGCGGCGCGAGAGGCGCAGCTTGCCGTTCTTTTCAACCTCGATGAGCTTCACCTCAACCTCGTCGCCCTCCTTGTAGAAGTCTTCCACCCTGTTGACTCGCTCGTAGGCGATTTCCGAAATGTGCAGCAGCCCGTCCTTGCCGGGCAGTATCTCTACAAATGCGCCAAATTCGAGGATAGACACGATTTTGCCCTTATATACCATGCCGACTTCCGGCACTGCCACAATTGCCTTAATGCGGGCTATTGCCGCCTGAATGTCGTCCTTGTTGGCGGCGAATACGTCCACAAAGCCCTTGTCGCCGACTTCGGTAATGGTGATGGTGGAGTTGGTTTGCTTCTGTATTTCCTGAATAACCTTGCCGCCCGGGCCGATTACCGCGCCGATAAAGTCTTTGTCAATCACTACTTGCTCCAGACGCGGCACGTGCGGCTTGAGCTCGGGTCTCGGTTCGCTGAGCGTTTTCATCATTTCGTTCAGGATGTGCAGTCGGCCTTGCCGCGCTTGCTCCAGCGCCTGCTCCAGCACTTCGTACGGCAGCCCGTCCACTTTGATGTCCATTTGCGTGGCGGTGATGCCGTCTTTGGTTCCCGTTACCTTAAAGTCCATATCGCCAAGGTGGTCTTCGTCGCCGAGTATGTCGGAGAGGATGGCGAACTTGGTGGCCTTGTTTTCGCTAATCAGCCCCATGGCGATGCCCGACACCGGTTTTTTGAGCTGTATGCCTGCGTCCATGAGGGCAAGCGTTCCGGCGCACACGGTGGCCATTGAGGAGGAGCCGTTGGACTCCAGAATGTCCGACACCACGCGCACGGCGTACGGGTTTTCTTCGCCAAGCGGGACTTGCCTTTTCAGCGCACGGTGCGCAAGGTTGCCGTGCCCTATTTCGCGGCGGCTTGTGCCGCGCACGGGCTTTGCCTCGCCGGTGGAGAACGGGGGGAAGTTGTAGTGCAGCACAAACTGCTCGGAGCCTTGAATGAGCACCTCGTCCACCTCTTTTTGGTCGAGCTTGGTGCCGAGCGTTACGGTGGTGAGCGATTGCGTTTCGCCGCGCGTAAAGATAGCCGAGCCGTGAGCGGCGGGCAGGTAGTCCACTTCGCTCCAGATGGGGCGAATTTCGTTGGTTTTGCGCCCGTCGAGGCGGAGGCCTTCGTCCAAAACCATGTTGCGCATGGCTTTTTTTAGCACGTTGTCGTGGTAGTAGCGCTTTACCAGCTTGGTTTTACGCTCTTTTTCCCCGTCGTCGGGCAGGGTGGCGATAAATTCCTCCTCTACCTGCGCAAAGAGGGTAGTGCGCTCCTGCTTGGAGGTCATTTTTTTTGCCACCTCGTAGGCCTTAGCGTAGCAAGCGTCGTACACCTGCTTGCGCAGCTCCTCGTCGTTGTCCTCGTGGCAGTAGGTTCGCTTGGTTTGCTTGCCGGCTTCGGCTTCGAGCTCTTTTTGTATGCGGCAATGCTTCTTTATTTCGGTGTGGGCAACCTTGATGGCTTCGAGCATTTCTGCCTCCGAAACTTCCCTCATTTCGCCCTCTACCATCAGGATATTTTCTTCGGTAGCGCCTACCATAATGTCGATGTCGGCTTTTTCCAGCTCGGAAAAGAATGGGTTGATTTTCCATGCGCCGTCAACTCGGGCAATGCGCACCTCAGAGATAGGTCCGTTGAAGGGGACGTCGGAAACCGCCAGCGCCGCCGATGCAGCAAGCCCTGCCAGCGCGTCGGGGATGATTTCTGCGTCGGCAGAAATGAGGTTTACGGTTACGAAAACCTCTGCGTGAAAATCGTCGGGGAAGAGCGGCCGCAGCGCACGGTCAATGAGCCTCGAGGTGAGGATTTCGTGGTCGTTGGGGCGCGCTTCGCGCTTAAGGAACCCGCCGGGGTATCGTCCGGCGGCGGCGTATTTTTCTTTGTACTCTACCGATAGCGGCATAAAGTCGGTATCTTCTTTGGCGTCCGGCGCGCAGGTAACGGTGGCGAGCAGCATGGTGCTGCCCATTTTCACCACCACAGCGCCGTCGGCTTGCTTGGCAAGCTTGCCCGTTTCAATCTCAATGGTGCGACCGTCGCCCAGCTCAATGGTTTTTTTTATTGCATTATACAGCATTTTTTTTGTTCATTTGTGCCCTCGCTTCAGCTTTTTTCGCGAGAGCGGGTTTATATAATCATATCAGCGAAAAATATCCGTGTTGTTTGAGCAGCTCCTTTTCTTTTCCCGGCACGTCGTGAATGTCGAGCAGGAAGCATATAAAGACGTTTTCTGCGGGGATGTTGAACTTTCGCACCAGCTCCAGCGAGGCGTATGCGGTGCCGCCGGTGGCGATGATGTCGTCGGTGATGAGCACCCTGTCGGTAGGCTCCAGCGCATCCTGATGGATTTCGATGGTATCGACGCCGTACTCCAGCGAGTACTCTATGGAGTAGGTTTTCCAGGGCAATTTTCCCTTTTTGCGCATGGGCACCAAGCCCACGCCCAGCTCGTATGCCACAGCCGCGCCCAGAATAAAGCCGCGCGACTCAATGCCTACCACTTTGGTGATATTTTTGTCGCGGTAGTGCTCTGCGACTTGCTGCACAGCGGCGTGAAAAACTTTGCTGTTGCCCAAAAGCGTGGTAATATCTTGAAAGATGACGCCGGGCTTTGGGTAATCCGGAAGGAGGCGGAGATGTTGGCTAAAATCCATGTGATGGTTTAAAAGTTCAGATTATCAACTGTGAAGCTTAAGCAAAAAAAAGAAAGCAAAGAAAGAAAGGCAATTGCTACAATTGCCTTTCTTTTTGTTTACTTTCGTAAGTTGAGCGCCTTAACGATAGCTCTATATCTTTCTATATCAACTTTCTTCAGGTAATCAAGTAGCCTGCGCCGCTTGCCCACCAAGCCCAAGAGCGCGCGCTCTGTCCCAAAATCCTTTTTGTGAGATTTCAGGTGGCTGGTAAGATGGTTGATACGGTAGGAAAATAGGGCAATTTGGCCCTCCGAAGAGCCTGTGTCCGTATTAGACTTCCCGTACTGTGCGAAAATTTCTTGTTTTTTTTCTGCTGTTAAGTACATGAAATTGTTTAATGAATAAGTTGTTAAAAGCCTACAAAGGTAGATAAAATTTTTTATCCCAACAAAAAACATTGCCTGATTTTTGAATGAAATATTGTAATGTGTTCTTTGTCAAGTAGTTACAAGGCGATTTTTTTTGCCGCCTCCGCAGGTCGTTGACCTGCGGTTATGAAAAATCTGCCTTTCGCGTAGGGGCGGTTCGCGAACCGCCCCTACGCGACACTCCGGCGAACCGCCCCTACGCAACAATCCGGCGAACCGCCCCTACGCAACACTCCGGCGAACCGCCCCTGCGCGACACTCCAGCGAACCGCCCATGCGCGACAATCCGGCGAACCGCCCATGCGCGACAATCTTCCCCAAAACTTTCTTACAGCCCCAGCACGTAGCGGAGGCTGAACCCGAATGAAATGTTTTCTGTGTTCACGGCGGATACGTAGGGGTTGTTTTCCGTCCAGTCAAAGAAGACGCGGAAGGTGAGGTCTTTGAGCAGGTCGTAGTCGCCGGTGAACTTGACTGCCATGTTTCGCCTTCCGTCTGTGATTTGGTGGGTGTCTTCCATGAGCTTTCGGATGAGGTTTTTGCCATCGCGGTAGGTGAAGTCTGCGCGGAGCGTGAGGGATGTGGTGGCGCTCTGGCTTTCGCTAAAGCGGAACAGCTGCGGCGCGTTGCCGAACGTGTACCCTGCGCCGGCGGCGCCTTCCCATGAGTTGTTTTCGACAATCTGGTTGTTGGTCATGCTGAGGTCCACGCGCCGGTTTTTCCGGACTTCCATGCGGGTTTGTATTCCGTTTTGCCACGTTACGTCGAGGCTTCCCAGCGTTATTCGCTCGTCGAGGCTGACGGCTGCAATGCTGTACAAAGAGTAAAAATCGCCCTGCGTATCTTTTTCACCCGGCTTCTCCACGTAGTTGCTGTTGGTGGCAAAGGCATTAACGCTGTACGTTGAGGCGTATGAGTGCGAAAGCGTTGCCGATTTTATGAGCGGCTTTAGCGCCGCTATGCGCGATAGCCCCGAGTAGGTTATCCGCCAGTTGGGCATGGGGATTTTTGCCAGAAAGTCTGTGTACCGGATGGTTTTGCTGTTGATGGACTTGTTGAGGTATCCCGCCTCAAAGGAGGGGATGAGCACGTCCTGCGACAGCCCGCTAAAGCCGTCGGGGTATCCTCCCAAGCTGTCTATTCTTGGGAAGCTTGCGCTTCCGTAATGCTGCCGCGCCAGCGCGTCGGCTACCGCCATGCGCGACCCGCTGAAGCGGTTGTACGCATCCGACTTGTAGTACATTTCGCTTGTTGGGTTTTCAAAAGCCGTCAGGATGGAGATGGCGCTGACGCTGAACGAGCCTGTTTCCGTTGGCGTTGCGCTGCCGTTGTTGTTAATGTCGTACCATGTTTTGTTGTTGGCGTACGTTTGCGTTGCCGTGAGCTCTACGCGCAGGTCGCGGAAAGGTTCAATGGTTGCTTGCATGGAGAGGTTGGTGGCGGCGTTCATCGTAAACGGGTTGATGAAAGTGCTGTCGCCGATAATCCAGCTGTTTTGGTAGGCTCGCGTGAGCATATACTCGGTAGAGGAGCCGTAGATGTTTCCCCAAAAGTCTTTACTCTGCGAGCCTGCGACGAAATCCCATCCCGGCGCGTTAAAGCCGTACACGTCGTCCTGCCCCAGCAGGGTTGTTTTGGGGGTGTAGCCCGGCAGCATGGTTTCACCGCCGCGCGTGTAGGCAACGTTGACGTTGCGCAGCATCATCAGCGTCCGCGCCGAAAGCTTGCCGATGTACACCAGCGGATTGTCGGAGACGGGGGCTTTTCCGGTTACGACCACCCGAAGGTTTTTTTGCGCCGTAGCCGACCTGATGGTAAGCGTTCTGTTGTCCACCGTTTCCATGTCCACCTTTACGGGTTTTCCCTCCTCGTCAAACGCCTGCACCTTAATCCCCGTTGCGTCTTTCAGGTTGTGCTTTACGGTGTGCCGGCTGCCGGCAATGAGGGTAACCTTTGTTTTTTCAAAGGTTACGTCTTTCGTCTCCTTTTTCTTGACGGCTCTCCCGTCCATTTCCTGATTGATGCTCTTGAGCAGGTCGGATTTGTTGTAAAGCGTAACGAGGTTAAACGCTCCGTTGAGCTGAAAGTTGTTGGAGTTTCGCACCGTATTCCCCACGTATGGCATTCCGCCTCCGCCGCTCGTTACCTGCGGAGCCTCCCACGCATACGTTGCCTTGTATGACGATGTTATATTTGTCCATGAGAGGAAAGGCAGCTTGCTAAATGGCAGCGTGTACGAGAGCGCAAATTCGTGGTTGTAGCGCTTGTTGCGCCACGAGTTGTCCGCAAAAATCGTATCGGATTCTTCAGGCCTTGTTGAGATTTCCCGTCGCGCAAAGTTGTTGGCGCTGAATGTGAACTTGAGGGGCGCTCGGGCAATATCCCACCCCAGCGTATAGGTTCGGTTGTTGACCTGCTCATGGAAAATGATGGGGGTAATTTGCATGCCCTGATAAAAGCTGCGGGCAACGTACTCGGTGTAGCTGTCCGTAAGGTCGGTAGTAAACCCGTACTGGTTGGGGTAGAGCGCTACGTTGAAATCGCGGATTATTTTCCATGCGTTGCCTTTCAGCGCTCCGCTCTTGGCAAACGGCTCAAAAACGTAGGGCTTGACGCTGTACGCGTATGCGCCCGCTACTCGCTGCTCGCGCTTGTAGTCGCGCTCCGTATTTACGTCGTGCATGAGCTCTTCGCTAAAGGCGTACCCTACGGTGAAGTTTGAAATATCTACAAACCCCAGCGGTTTTTTTCCGCTGCCGGCAACGCGCACGTTGTTGAGGCTGAAATTTCGCCGCATGGCGTAGTCAATGGCGGTATTCCGCAGCTGCTCCCGCTGGTCGGGGTCGGCTCTGTTCAGCGCATCTTGCAGCTTTACGTCCGGGTCAAACGGGTTGTAGAGGGGTACGATATAGTTTTCGGAAAAGGCAAAGCTCAGGGGCAGCGTTACGCCCCACTTTACGGGGAAAAATTTGCCGAACTCCAAGTTGGTCGCAATGTCGTACTGGTAGGTATCCTCCTGCGAGCGCGTGAGAATACGGCTGTCGAGGCTGCCAAACCCCGCCTTAGACATGCTTCCGGCCAGCGAAACGTTGGCAAAGTCGGCAAAGTTGGCGGCAATGCGCATGTTGGCAGCCCAGCCTCCGTCCTCGTTAAAGTTGGTGAACCTCATTTCGTTTACCCACACAATGCCGTCTTTTGGCAGGCCGTCGTCCCGGCTTAGCAGCCCCTTGTTGACGGGGTTTTTTACGCCAATCATCAGCACGTGCACCTCGCCAAGGTTCGGGTTTCCTATTACCCTCACCGTATTTTCGCCGTCGGCCTTTTCGTACACCGAAGTAAGGGTCATGCCCGACGAGGTGCGCAGGCGGGCGTTTCGCTCCAGCTTTAAATCGGTGAAAATGCTGAGGGGAATATCCAGCTTGTTTTCCACAGGCCAAACTATCTCTCGCTGGTTGTCGGCGTAGCGCCCGTGAGGGGTGAGCTTGAGGGGAATTTCGTACTCGTAGTAGTTGTAGCGGTAGTCGTTGCCTATGCGCACAAACAGCGTGAGGTCGTTGTCCCTGAGCCTCGATTCGTTGATAGCCTCTGCGTGTACATCCAGTATCAGGCGGCGGAACTGCCGCATGTCAAACGTGGCATTTTTGTAGGCAGCCCTTGCGTCGCCGTCGGCAAGGTTGCTAATGGTGAGCATCATCGACTGCTCGTTGCGCTGCACCTGCTGGTTGGTGGTGTTGTCCACAATGCGGCTAATGCCCGGCGGCAGGAGGTAGTTTACGGGCGAGCGGTCGGAGTTTTCCTCAATGCTCACCGCCGAAATGTCAATGCTCCCCATCCCCGTTTCGGGCTGCGCCAACCCTTCCTGCGCTTCGAGCAGCGAGTAGTTGTACTTTCGCCATTCGCCGCGCACCAAGTCGAACTTTGCAAACCTGCATATCACGGTGGTATCAAAGCCCGTGAGGAACATTCGCATAAACCGTATGGATTTGAAATCCTCAATGTCGTTAATTGCCTTTCCGTCTGCCACCGGAATTTTGAACTGGTACCAGTGCGCCGTTTGGTGGTCTCCGTAATCGGGGTCGTTTACATTCACGGTGCGCACGTCGGCAATGTAGTTTTGCCCCACCTTTTCGGGGCTAATGGCGTCGGGCGTGAGGTCAATGTAGTACTCGTAGTAGCTCTCCAGCTCGTTGAGCGTGTTGTCCTGATTAATATCCTCCGTGTTGGGCATGGTAGTAGCCGACGTTGAAAGTCCTCCCGACGCTACCGGAGAATTTCCCTCAAGGTTATTGTACTTTTTGTACCGCGTCAGGATGTCCATCTGCTGTGCATCGTAATCCGACCCCCGGTAGTAGTGGTAGAGGTCGTTTGAGGGGTCGTCTTCAAAAACCCTCATGGCGTTATCGCTCAAAACGCCCCGTATATGGCTCAAGTACTGGTGCTTTTTCTCAAAGAAATCGCGGGCGCGGTCGCGGGTCATACCGTCGTACCCCACGTCCTGTATGGCTCTGGCGGCTTCGTTGTTGTCAAACGTGTTGACCAGCGATTGCACCTTTGGCACGTACCCCCACGAGGTTTCCTCCACCAGCGCCGTATCGTAGGGGTAGGGCAGGCCGTTTTCAAACGACTTTCGGGCGTCTTTCAGCACGTCTTCCGACACGTCGCCAAGGTTAAAGTAAATCCGCCCGTTGCCGTACTTTCCCCTGTCGGGCGAATTTCGGGTGTAAATAAACGGGTCGAGCATCCAGAACTCAATGTACTCAATGTTGGAGGTTTCAAAATCGGTAATGGAGAGCGGCCGCATCATTGCGCCAAAGTTGCTGCGGGGCGTTTTCAGGGAGCCGTTGGGGTTAAGCCCCTTGCCGGGGAACTGTCCGCTGTTGTCAAAGTCAATGTAGTTGTACGGGCCGCGCTCGTTGGGGTAGTACGCCACGTTGAGCACGGATATTTTTGCGTCCACGCCTATTACAATATCTTTTCGGGGAAAAATTTCCTTTTCGTCAATTTCGCGCACGTAGTGATTTTTGCAGAACTGCTTCGGGTTGTTTCGCATGTAGCTGGGGGTTGACGAAATGTTGCGCAGAAAGAGCGGGTCTATTACGTACCACGACAGCAGGGCGCGGTAGTAGCCGTTGCTGAGCGGTTTGCCGCCAACGGTTGTTTGTTTTCCGCCGGGGAAATGCCGTCCCCCTACGGCGTTCACCTCTTCCGGCGTGCTTCCCAGCGCCCACATGGTGTGTTGCTTGAGGTCAACGCTCATTTTGCTTGCCTCAAAATCGTCAACGTAGGTTGTCCCCGATTTTCCTATGGAGCTGGAGTGTCCGGGCAGCAGCTGGGCAAACTCGCCGTCCACCGTTATCCGCGACGGGGCTTTGGTTTCGATAAGCGGAATAGCGTCCACCATTTTGGTAAGCATGTTTACCTCGCGGCTGTACGAGCCGTTAAGCCCCCAAATGGTGTTGGCAATTGGCTCGTCGCCGTAGGTTACCTTTTGGGTAAGCGGCCGCTCCGAAAGGTGCAGGATGGTTGTGCCCAGCTTGAAATCTTTTGAGAACTGGTACTTGAGGTTTGCGCCCATCAGCGTTTTTTTGACAAACGAAAACATGTCCATGCTCTCCATCGAGACCTGCAAGGGCACGTTTGAGCCTAAGTACACAGGGTTGATGATTTGCACGCGCCCCAGCGTATAGTTCACGGTGTAGTCCACGTTTTCTATCAGCTTAATGCCGCCTGCGGTTACCACCACCGAGCCTTCGGGGATGTCGGTGGCGTTGAGCATGATTTCGGAGGCGGAGGTGGATTTGTACGAGCCGGTGAGGCGGAACTTGTTCTTGTCGGCAAACTGCCGCGCCTTTACCAGCGTGGAGTCGTAGAGCTCGTTGTAAATGTACTTGTCCGCCGTCGGGTAGCCGATTTTTGCGCCAAGGTCGCGGCCAAAAGGCTCCAGCACCGGAAATATTATCCGCCCGCCGTTGGAGAGCGCCGTAACGCCGTCCACGTAGTCGAAGCGTCCGTCGGGGTAGCGGTTGCCGGCGTTGTTCAGGTTGTCGAGGTTGAGCGCCTGTAGCAGCGGCATGTTTTTTATGTTGCCTTCGGTGATGTACGGCACGTTGGTGCCCACAGCGTCGTCGTGGTACATTACGTTGAGGATAAAGTTGTCGGAGCTTAGCTGGAAAGTTTCGAGGTTGTAAACGTTCTTCATCATCAAATTCCACGTGTTGAAGCGCGGGGAGAGGTTCGTGCCCTTTAGCATCTTAACGAACAGCGCCTTTGGCGCCGCCACGCCGTCGTCGTAAAATTCGCCTACGCGGTAAGTTCTGCCGCCCATAGTATATTCAAACGCCACCGCCAGCACCTCGTCGGCGTTGAGCGGGTAGGTAAGCGAAATGTAGCCCAGCTGCGGGTTGAAGCGGTAGTCATTGCCGGCGGTGAGCCGCCGGGCGTTTTCTACCTTTTCAAAATCTTTTGTCTGCACCAGCCCCAGCGTTGCCAGCTCATCGTTCGCGGTGGCCATGTTCCGCGCGGCGTCTCTGTTTTTTATCTCCGAGTACAAAATATTGTTATCGTTGCCGGGAGCGCCGCTGCCGCTGCCCAGCGCGTCGAGCGCAATAATGTTGCGCGAGCTCTCAAAGCGGTTGTTGCGGTTGGTTATCCACACCTCAAGGCGGGTAATGTTTACCCCCGACTGAATGAGCGGCAGGTACTTGAGCGCGTCGTTATAGCGGTTGCGAAAGTAGTGCGCCAAAAAGAAGTGCCGGTTAGCGTCGTACTTGTCGGCGGCAATGTCAAACAGGGTTGTTTGCGCCCCACCCTTCACGTTGATGGTGGACGACTGCCCCTTTTGCTCCGAAATTATGCTTTCGATGGTCAGGTGGCCGAACTTCAGCTCCGTCTTCACCCCAAACAGGCTCTGGCTTCCGGTAATGAGCGAGCCGGACAGCGGCAGGCTCACGTTGCCCGCTTCTATTTTTTGGATAATTTGGTCTTCATCACCCTGATAGTTGATTTTTAGCAGGTTTTGAAAGCTGAACGTAACGTCGGTGCTGTTGACAAAGTTAATGTTGATGCGGTCGCCAATGGAGCCGGAGGCGTTGATTTGCATGTTTACCTTGAAATCGAACGCGCCGTGCGAGCGGTACTGCTCCGGAATGGTAGGGTTGTCGGTGCGCGTCCAGTTGTAGCCAAAAACAGCCTCCACCACGCCTTGCAGGTTGAACTTGACAAGGTCGCTGCCCAGCAGGTTTGAGACGATGGCTGAATTTATCTTTATGTCGGGTATGAGCTTTGAGGCTCCGCCGCCGCCGCCGCGCGAGGCGCTGCCCATTTCGTTGTCCCGGCGGGTATTCCACGCCTGCCGCACCGCGTTGTCAAACTGGTAGCGCCGGTACTCGTCGCTATTCATCACCTTTGCGGGCGTTCCCAGCTTTCCCTGACCTTTGCTGTAAAACGTGTACAGCCGGCTTTGCTCGTCGTAATCTACCTCGTATGCGTCCGCTTCTTTCACAGCAGGCTCCCACCGACGGTCTTCGTCGGAAGGTGCAGCCTTGCTTTCCATTGCAGCTACAGCAATGGTCGCTGTGAAAAAAAACGTTAATGAAAAGCGATAAATAAAACCCAAAATTCTTGCTTTTTAAAGTCGTTGTAAGGCGCCTCGTATCAGTTCCTCCACGCTTTGCCTGTTGTTTTGCTTAAGTACGGCGTCCACCGCCTTTTCGGTGGCCGCTTTCGGAAATCCCAGCGCAAGCAGCGCCGCGGTGGCCTCTTTGCGCACGCCCGTCGCCGCCGCGCCTGCCAGCCCCGCCTCGCCTGCGCCCGCCGCCTTGAGCGATTTCCCCTTCAGGTCAACCACTATGCGCTCGGCGGTTTTCAGCCCGATGCCCTTGATGCTTTTGAGCACGGCAACGTCGCCAACCGCGATGGCGTTGGTGAGGTCCCCGCTGTTGAGCGACGAGAGCATGATACGCGCCGTTGCCGCCCCCACGCCCGATACGCTAATCAGCATACGGAAGAGCTCGCGCTCGTCGGCGTCGGCAAAGCCGTACAGCACGTGCGCATCCTCGCGCACCTGCTGGTGAAGGTAGAGCAACACCTCGCTGCTATCGGCAAGCCGCGTGTAGGTTTGCAGCGATATGTTGACAAAGTAGCCTATGCCCGCCGCCTCCACCACAGCGCAAGTCGGGGTGAGCGTCGTTAACGTGCCTTTTATGTATTCGTACATTTTACAGCTTGAATGTTTGAGGTTGTTTTTACTTTTCCGGTTCCAGCTTTGCAGCCAGCAGCGGATTTTTAACCATCTCGGCGTACTTCCTGCGAGCCCGGTATGCGTCGCAGGCCAAATATAGCGCCGCTCGAAACGAATCGGGCGAGGCCTTGTCCTTGCCGGCTATGTCGTATGCCGTGCCATGCGTGGGAGAAGTTCGTATTATAGGTAAGCCGCTGGTGTAGTGTACGCTTGTAGTTGCGCCATACGACAACGTTTTGAAAGGGGCTAACCCCTGGTCGTGGTACATGGCAAGCACGGCGTCAAATCGGGAGGCGCAGTTGGAGCCAAAAAAGCTGTCGGAGGCGTACGGCCCAAACGTCAAAATCTTGTTCCGGATAGCTTCCTCCACCACCGGAATAATAATGTTCAGCTCCTCCGAGCCAATCAGCCCGCTGTCGCCCGCGTGAGGGTTAAGCCCCAAGACGGCTATGCGGGGTTTAGGTATCAAAAAATCCTCCTTGAGCGTAGCGTTGAGCAATCTCAATTTGCTCATTATCAACTCCTTGCTTATTATCGTTGGAACTTGCGACAGCGGAATATGACCCGTAGCAACGCCCACGCGCACGGAGTTACCCACAAACAGCATGAGAAAATTTTTGACGCCAAAAACGTCTGCCAAAAACTCGGTATGCCCCGGAAACAGGCGGTTGATGGAGGAAATATACTGCCTGCCGAAGGGCAGCGTAACCAAAACCTGAATTTTGCCGCTTTTCCAGTCGCGAATTGCGGCGTCGAGCGCCGCCAACGCCCCTATCGCCGATACATCCGACGCTTTGCCAAATTCCACCCTCACCTCGTCGTCCATTACGTTGATAATGTTGGCGCGCTTGACGTTCGCGTCGTCGGCAGAGCGGATAATGTTGAAGTTGAAATTTTCAACGCCGCTCATCGTTTTGCGATGAAATGCGCCCACTTTGGGCGAGCCATATACGATAGGCGTACACATCTCCAGCACCCGCGGGTCAATAAGCGTCTTGATAATAACCTCATAGCCAATGCCATTTATATCGCCTTGCGTTATACCAACTTTTATTTTGGGGTCTGCCATAATGATAGTATGTTTATGTTTTCCTGACTTTTAAAAGCCATAAAGTGGTAACAAAAATACTAAAAATCGCTACGCCCAACACGCTACGGCTGTTAAATAAGTTTACACCTGAGGGAAACGCAAGGTACAAAGGTTCGCCTCTCCGGACACTCCGATTCTCCACCAACCCGACGCGCCGCCTGCCTGCCCCCAATAAAGGCAGGACTTAATATTTTGCCAGGCAGCTGCGCTTTGCAAATATTTTGCGCAAAGGTGCGCAGCTAATGAAAATATGCACCTACTTATCCACAGAAAGCTATGAGCCAACCCAATGAAAACAGCTGCTGCGGACGCTACCGGCATACCCGCCAACGGCGCCGACAACCCCCTTTTACGCGCAAAACGAATTGAGGCAATAAATTGAGAACCAAACGCTTGGCTAAATTTAACACTTGCCGGAGACCTGCTACGGCTCTTGGCTTGGCAGTACCAACCCTTTATTTGCTTATTTTTGTGGTGTTTTTATTACGCTAACGCACATAAACCAAACAGCCTGTAAAACTATGGCAACATTACCACAACGCAAGCCGGCGCAAGGCTTTTCTACCAACGCTATTCACGCGGGCGAGGAGGCCGACTTTCGCGAAGGGGCAACCGGCGACGTGGCGGCTCCCATACACCTTGCCACCACCTACGCGCGGCAAAAGGTTACCCAGCCCGGGCGCTACGAGTACATTCGCTCGCAAAACCCCACCCGCGAGGCGCTGGAGGCAAAGCTGGCCTCGCTGGAAAATGCGCGATACGGGCTGGCGTTCAGCTCGGGGCTGGCCGCCGAAACAACCGCGCTGCTCGCCTTGCTCAAAGCGGGCGACCACGTCATTGCCTTCGACGACTTGTACGGCGGAACAAAGCGCTTGTTTGACCACGTTTTCTCCAGCTTTGGCGTCGAAACCTCATACGTGGACGCTACCAGCGCTGCGCTGGTGGAGAAAGCGGTGAAGCCCTCCAGCAAAATGGTGTGGGTAGAGTCGCCCACAAACCCGCTGATGAAGCTCTGCAACATACGGGCTATTGCCGAAATCACCCAACGGCATGGGCTGATTCTGGTGGTGGACAACACTTTTCTATCCCCCTACTTCCAAAAGCCGCTGGACCTGGGCGCAGACGTAGTGGTGCACAGCATCACCAAGTATCTCGGCGGGCATAGCGACGTGCTGGGCGGCGCGTTGCTGGTCAACAGCGAGCAGCAATACGAGCGGCTACAGTACCACCAAAATTCGACGGGCGCAGTGCTGCCGCCCTTTGACTCCTACCTCACGCTGCGCGGCATAAAAACGCTGGCGGCGCGCATGGAGCAGCACCAAAAAAACGCGCTGGCGGTAGCCCGCTTTCTGGAAAATCACCCCAAGGTGAGCCGCGTGCTCTACCCGGGGCTGGAGAGCCACCCGCAGCACGCGCTGGCAAAGGCGCAGGCAAGCGGCTTTGGCGGGATGCTCTCGTTTGACGTAAAAGGCGATTCCGCTCGAGCCGAAGCATTTTTGGAGCGGCTGCGCGTGTTTACCTTAGCCGAAAGCTTGGGCGGTGTGGAGTCGCTCATTGAGCAGCCCTCGCAGATGACCCACGCCTCGCTGGAAAAAGCCGAGCGCGAAAAAATCGGCATCACCGACACCCTCATCCGCGTATCGGTAGGCATAGAAGACGTGGCGGACTTAATCGC
>JAITAP010000176.1 GCA_031284065.1 Prevotellaceae bacterium | reverse complement strand
TTTGTACTTTTGTGCAAACAAAAAAAACAAAACAACATGAAAGAAGAATTGACAACGATGATGCACCTTGATTTTTGCAAGGATGAGCAGGAAGCAATGGATTTGCGGGTTATGCACGTTGCCGCCACAGTAGATAAGGGCGGCGATGTGGAGGCTGCGCTAAAGGAAATGGGGCTAACAAGGGAGGAATACAATAAAAATTTAGAGCCTGTTTTCAACCCATCAAAAGATGATTTTGTGCCCAAACATTGGTTTATTTAGCAATGTAATTTTCAAATATTTTTCTTGTTTTCTCATTTGAAAATTTTATGTACCCGTACCAATTAGAGCCTAACAGTTGTGATTTACTTTCATTCTTTGAAATTTTGTGGTAGCTTGGAACTATGCATGGATATGGACGAAATCTTGCGACTGAAGCAGCTCACCGGCATTGCCTCTTTGTTTGCAGACAAAGAATTTTCGCGGGCATGGGAGGTGAATGAATGAGGATTATTTTCGTAACTTTGCATAATTATACTTTGAGACATGGAAAAACACCCTAAACTATTGGCGATAGGTTGGAATCCTATGCACAACAACGATAATGGAACGTTGATATACCTGTTGGAAGATGAAGAATTATTTTATGGATATGCTCAACATCCCGATTTTAATCCACGTGTCAAGCCATCACATTTCAATGTGGGAGCATTAAGATGGTGTCGTGGGTGCGTTTACCCCAAAGGTAATGAAAATGTACGCAAATTATACCTCGAGGCTTTGGATATAATCAGGGAAAACAAAATCAAGGAAAATTATGACCTAATCCATGAGTACTTTTCCCAAAAGGAACTGTCCAAAGAAAAAGGTAAGGAATATTGGAATATTGATGAGCAAATAAAAAGAACGCTTGCCGACCCTGAATTGTCAAAGTATTTCCTTTAGTAGTATTTTTAGTTTTCCGTTTTCATCCGTTAGCAATACTTCTTTTAGTTTTTCATTTTTTTCCGTGTAAACTTTGAATTTACCCATGAATTTATTGAGAACTTTCATATCCACGAGATGGAGATTGTTTGCCGGTATGAATATTGACTCAATAGCATCAACTCCCAATTTCCCGTGATACTGCAATTCAATATACACACTTGCATATTTTTTCGTAAAATCAACCGCACTGGCCTTTTGTATTGCATTTCCTTTAGAGATTTCTTTGAAAAGTTTGTCCTCACTCCCAAAACTTGAGAACTTGGGGTCTGTTGTCAAGGATGCTATAAGATGACTATTGAGTGAATCTTCCATTGTAAAAGTTGCGACAACCTTATCTTTTTTAAACCGTACTTGCATCTCACCATAGCAAGATGCGCCTGTCCCATTGATATAACTTTTCAAAATGTCTTTATCCATCAAGTATCCGTACTTTTCATAGTCTACTGCTTTAGCTTGGGATATATTCGTAGTTGTGATTTGCTTTCATTCTTTGAAATTTTGTGGTAGCTTGGAACTATGCGCTCGCCGCCCTCGATGAACGTTTTTTCTTACTTTAAAGTTGCATTTGTTAGTTGAAATTACAGCTGCAAGTGGTGAGGCTTCCCTGCGGGTTTGGCTGTTTTCTCCGCTACGGGGAATTGGCGCAAAACTCGGCGCAGCCAACTCAAAAGCTTACGCCGCGCAAAGTATAAGTTAATTGCAAATAGCTTACTGTCAATTATTTTCAGCTGTTTCAAAGCGCCAAATTGAAAATATTTATTAGCCTTTATATGCCGCGTAAGCAAAGCATCCTTTCCGTAAACTTCGCTGTAACTAGTAAAAAAAACGAGTTACAGCCAAGTATAATGAATTATACTTGGCTGTAACTATATTTTTTATTACCTTTACAGCGGATTATAGCCAAATTTTAATTTCGAAAAAATGATTGGAAGAAAGAAAGAACAGGAAGATTTTCAGCGGTTTGTGGAGTCAAAACGGTCTGAATTTGCTATTGTTTTCGGTCGCCGCAGGGTGGGGAAAACCTTTTTGGTGCGAGAATACTTCAATAACCGGTTTGCCTTTTACCACACAGGAATGGCAAACACGGAAATGCACTTGCAGCTGCGTAACTTCAACTCATCGCTGCACAAGTATGGAAAAATGCCGTACCCGGAGGTCTCTACATGGTTCGAATCGTTCGAGCAGCTTATTCACCTGCTTGCAAATGTCAAGCAGAAGGGTAAGAAAATCGTATTTATTGACGAAATGCCATGGATGGATACGCCGCGCTCGGGCTTTATTCAAGCGCTGGAATTTTTTTGGAACTCATGGGCTTCGGCGCAAAAGGATATTTTGCTGATCGTGTGCGGCTCTGCCACATCATGGATGACGAACAAGCTGCTGCGAAATCATGCTGGATTGCATAACCGCGTTACGCAGCAAATTTACCTGAAACCGTTTACTCTTGCCGAATGTGAGGAGTATTTTCAGGCAAACAGTATTGCGCTGAACCGCCATCAGATAGTGGAAAATTATATGATTTTCGGCGGTATTCCTTACTACCTTTCGCTGATGCAAAAGCGGCTCAGCATGGCGCAGAATATTGATAATCTCTGTTTTGCTGAAAAGGGAAAGCTCACCAATGAATTTGGAAATTTGTATGCTTCGCTGTTCAGAAACCACGAAAGGCATGTGAAAATTGTGGGCGTTTTGAGCAAAAAGGCGAAGGGGTTGACGCGCGATGAAATAATAAAAAATGCAAAACTGCCGGATGGGGGCGGATTGACTCAAACGCTCGAAGAGCTGGAGCTGTGTGGCTTTATTCGCTGCTACAGGGCGTTTGGGAAAAAGGAGCGGCAGAGCTTGTTTCAGCTGTGCGATTTTTTCACGCTTTTCTACTTCAACTTCATGAAAAATAATTCGCTTAACGACGAGCACTACTGGACAAATTTTATCGAAAATGCGCGTCATCGCGCGTGGTCGGGGTACGCTTTTGAGCAAGTTTGCTTGGCGCACTTGCCGCAAATCCGGCAGAAGCTGGGTGTTTCGGGCGTGCTTACGAGCACGGCCTCATGGAGCAGTAGAAATGCCCAGATTGATTTGCTGATAGACAGAAACGACAAGGTGATTAATCTTTGCGAAATGAAATTCGCCAAAGCGCCATTTGTGATTGATAAAAAGTATGATGAAAATTTGCGGAATAAGCGCGCCGCTTTCACGCAGGAAACAAGGACGAGTAAGTCTGTTCACTTGACGCTAATTACCACTTATGGCGTTTCTCACAACGCGTATTGGGGTGATATTCAGTCGGAGGTTACTATGGACGATTTGTTTGAGAAGTAATGGTCGTGGTACAATCCGGTAGCGGCGGCGTAAAACCTCCTTTCCGCCTCAACTTGTCCGACAAGCAAAACAACCTTTCGTCGGTAAAATCCGGCTTTTGGTAGAGCTGTCGCGCCTCTCTGTCCATTGCAGGAAGGGAGCGACGCGCTGTCGGCGTACTTTTGCGGGCAACATTAGCAAAAAAATAAAAGGCTATGGCTACGCTAAAATGTTCGGGACGGATGCTGCTTGCGGCTGCTTTTTTTCTGCTGCCGGCAGCGCTGCACGCGCAGGCGGTCGGCTCGCTCAGGATAGGCAAGGACTATCGCGGCACGCTCGATGAGATTATCGCAAAGATGGGCAAGGACAAGAATATCCGCTTTGTGTACGACAAAGAGCACCTGTCGAAGTACAGCACGTCCGTAAATCCGGAGGAGGAGAAAACCATCAGCGGAATGTTGAAAATGTTTCGCAGCGCGTGGGGCATGGAGACCCTGATAGGCGATGACGGCTACATTTACATTGCCCGCAGCAAGGAGCATCTGGAGGAGCTGCGCGGGAGGCAAACCGCCGTAGCCGTACAGCAGACCGAGCGCGTCGCTGCAAGCCGTCGCGCGGCAGCAACGCCCGTCAAGCGGAGGTTTACGATTACCGGCGAAATTACCGACGTTAACACGGGCGAGCGGATACCCTACGCCACCGTTGGGGTGGTGGGAACGCCCAAGGGCGCTTCGTCGGACGCTAACGGGTACTTCATTCTGGAGCAGGTGCCCACCGACACGGCTACGGTGGTGGTGCAGTATCTCGGCTACCAAACGCTGTACATACCGCTCGACCCTTCGCCGGACAACCCTCCGCTGAGCGTATCGCTGGAGCCGCAGCCGCTCACCATTGCCGAAGTTTTCATCACCGGGCGCAAGGACGACAAGGCGTTGCAGCAGTCCACCGGAGAGCACAAGATGAAGATGTCGCCCATTGCGCTCAAGGCGCTGCCCAACGTGGGGGAAAAGGACGTTATGCGCGGCTTTCAGCTGATGCCGGGCGTGAGCGCCGCCAACGAAAGCAGCTCGGGAATGTACGTGCGCGGCGGAACGCCGGACCAAAACCTGATTCTCTACGACGGATTTACCATCTACTACGTTGACCACCTGCACGGCTTTTACAGCGCTTTTAACTCAAACGCCGTAAAGGATGTGCAGCTCTACAAGGGCGGCTTTGAGGCGAAGTACGGCGGACGCTTGTCGAGCGTTACCGAAATCACCGCCAAAGACGGCAACGCAAAGAAAATCACCGTTGGCGGCGAGGCCAACCTCCTTAGCGTAAACGCCTACGCCGAATTTCCCATACGGGACAAGTTCACCTCCCTGTTTGCCTTTCGCCGCTCGTATCAGGGCTACCTTTACGGCAAGATAGGCGGGCAGAGCAACAGCCCCGCCGTCGGCGAGGCCGTGCAGCGTCCCTCAGCCCCCGCAGGAGGGCGCGGCGGAATGGGCGGCACGAGCGCAGAAGCCGAAACGCCGGAATCGTACTTCTACGACCTCAACGGCAAGCTGACCTACTACCCGTCAAAAAAGGACATTCTTTCGCTCAGCATCTTCAACGGTACGGACTACGTGGACAACACGCCGCAGTTCAGCTTTCCGGGCGGCGGCAGGGGCGGCATGGGCGGCGGCAGCGGAACGTTCTCCGTTTCGATGGACAACGCCGACTACGAGCGCTACGGCAACACCGGCGCGAGCTTTCGTTGGGCGCGGAAGTGGGGCGGAAAGTTGACCTCCAACGCCCTGCTAAGCTTCTCCAACTTTTACAGCACGCGCGACCAAACCCGCGCCACCACAATGGTCAGGAACGATACCACCACCACCCAAAAGTCGGGCAACCTTGAGGAAAACAACCTGATGGACTACAGCCTCAAGAGCGATTGGCGCTATTCGCTCAGCGACGTGCAGGCGCTGGAGGCGGGGTGGTACGGAACGTACTACAACATTGGGTACAGCTACGCGCAGGCAGACACGGCCAAGCTGCTCGACAAGGCCGGCAATGCCCTCGTTACGGGAGTTTACGTGCAGGATAAGCTGCGGCTGGCGCAGAGCAAGCTGGTGGTGGTTCCCGGCGTAAGGTTCACCTACTTTCAGCCCACGCGCAGGGTGTACACAGAGCCGCGCCTGTCGGCGAGCTGCCGGGCAGGCGAACACGTTACGCTCAACGCCGCCACCGGAATTTACTACCAGTTTGCCAACCGCGTGGTGCGCGAGGACGTAATGTCGGGCAACACCGACTTCTGGATACTCTCCGACGGGGCGGAAATCCCCGTGAGCAGCTCCACGCACTTCAACCTCGGCGTAAACTACGACCTGCCCAACTACCTCTTTAGCGCGGAGGGCTACTACAAGCTCAACGAAAACATTTCGGAGTACACGCTCCGCTTTGAGAACAACGCGCGAAGACCCGGCGGCGGCTTTGGGATGCCGTCCGGCGCGGGCGTTTCCGCCGGAGAGGTCAGGGAGCAGTTTTACACGGGCAACGGCTACGCCATTGGGCTGGAGCTGTTGGCGCAGAAAAAGGCGGGCGACTTCAGCGGGTGGGTCAGCTACACGCTGGCGCAGGTCAAAAACCGCTTCCCCGAGCAGTCCGAAAAGTACCTGTACGCCTACCACGACGTAACGCACGAGCTAAAGGCGGTGGGGATATACAAGCTGGGCGACTTTGACCTCTCCGCCACGCTCATCTACGCTACGGGGCGACCCTACACCGCGCCGCTGGGCGCGTATCAGGTAGCCAACGCCGACGGCAGCAAAATGAGCTTCTACGCGGTGAGCGACAAGAACACCTTTCGCCTGCCCGACTACATCCGGCTGGACTTTGCCGCAACATACCGCTTCAACATATTCGGGACAAAGGGGAAGCCCAACGCCGTCGGGCTGTCGCTATTCAACGCGCTGAACAGGAAAAACGTCAGCGCAAAGCAGTTTGAGGTGATTGACAACACCATTTTGGAGAGCAACATCAACTACCTGACGATAACGCCCAACGTGTCGCTAACGTTTACGTTCTGACAGGGGATGACATACTTGGCGCAGGATGATTTTGCAATTCCCCTACGGGCAATCTGAGCCAATGGAAAGGTTTTTCATTCCGTTAGGGGCGGAATAGAAAACGGGGCTACGCCCGCGCACAGGCAATAAGGGCATTTTTTTTGAATGAAGCACGTAAATAAAGTCAAATCTCTAATATTATCAAGCTCATGGAAAAGAAAAAATTGTTTTTTGTAAGAAGAATGTTTTGCTACATTAGCATTTCAGCATGTTTTTTGGCGCTTTCGACGTGCAAATCCGACGATTCGGATTTTAAGGAGGAAGCATCGCGCACGTATAGCATTAGCGGCGCAGTTACCAAATCGGATGGCGGCGCGGCGGCGGGCGCGTCCATCATGCTCGTAAACGCTTCCAATAACGACGCAGGGCAATCGCCGGCCAATGCCGCAGGCGAATACATCATCACGGGCGTTGCGGCAGGAAGCTACAGAGTTACGGCAACGCTCAACGGGTACGAAACAGCTTCGATTGAGGCAGTAACGGTTGCTAACGCCGACGTAACCGGTCAAGACATTGTACTTAAAAAAATCACCGTCCCGACGTATGCCATCACCGGCGCTGTTACCACACCCGACGGCAACGCGGCGGCGGGCGCGTCCGTGCAGGTGCGCAGGGCAAGCGATAACACCTGCGTTGGGCAGGCGGATACGACCAACGAGGCGGGCGTGTATTCGATTGGCGATATTCCCGCAGGCACGTACAATATTATTGTTTCGCTCAGCGGTTACGAAGCAGGCGTAATTGCCGGCGTAGCGGTCAGCAACGCCAATCTTGCCAGCCAAAACGTCGCCTTGCAAGCCATAACGACAGGCGCAAACGCCATACAAATCATTTACTCGGACAATGACGCCGCTATCAGCAATCTTCCCTCCGACGGCAGCGTTACGGCAACAAAGGCGGGCGCGGACGTTACGATTGCGTCTTCTTCTCTCGACACGGTTGAGCTTTACGTTTCCGGCGTAACCTCCGGCGGCTCGCTCAAAATCCAGAACAATGCGAGCGCGCCAAACACGCTCCGCCTGACGCTGAACAGCGCGGTCATCACTTCTGCATCAAAGCTTCCGCCCATTCAAATTACCAAGAACGAAGGCGTAACCATTGTTGAGCTAAAAGGCTCCAGCATTTTGTCCGACCATTCGTCCAACGAAGAAAACGCCACGCTGATTAGCAAGAGCGGGTCGCTCGAATTTGAGGGCTACGGCAAGCTCGCTATCAGCGGCGCGGCAAAGCACGCTATCGCCAGCAGCAAAAAAAGCATCGCGGTGCGCGGCGGCGATATTGCTGTTACGTCGGCGGCGTCCGACGGGTTTCACGCGGAAGCCGGGTTTACGCAGTCCGGCGGCTCGCTGAGCATCGCCGCCGCCTCCGGCGACGGCATCGACGCGGGGACGGGCGTTGCGGAAATCTCAGGCGGAGACATTAAAATTAGCTCCTCTGCCGACGACGTAAAGGGGATTAAGGCCGACGCGGGGGTAACCCTCAGCGGCGGCATAGTTGCCGTGAGCGTTTCCGGCGCGCAGTCGAAAGGGATTAGCAGCAAAGCCGACATTACCGTCAGCGGCGGCAGCATCTCCATTGTTACGTCGGGCGCTACGGCGCTCGTGGCCGCCGAAAGCGGCGACGACCCCTCGTACTGCACGGCCATAAAAAGCGACGCCAACGTAACCGTTACAGGCGGCACAATCCAAATCGAAAGCCGCGCGACTTCCGACGGAGGAAAAGGCATATCCGCCGATGGAGATATACGGATTAGCGGCGGAACGCTCAGCATTACCACCGCAGGCGATGGCAAAACCTACACGGCCGCAACAGGCTCGCCCGATTCCTACACGGCGGCGTGCATCAAGAGCGATAAAAACATTACGCTGCTGGGCGGAAGCATTACGTGCCGCAGCTCGGGAGCGGGCGGCAAGTGTATCAGCGCCGACGGAACGATAGCTATCGGCGCGCAAGGCGGCAACAACGCCGACCTTGTTCTCACCGTCGGCACATCGGGCGAACGTTTTTACGTCTCGGGCAGCACGGGTGGCAGGCCGGGCGGCGGCGGTTTTGGCGACAACGGCACGGATTACGCCAACCCTAAAGCCATCAAGTGCGAAGGAAATATGACTATCAACAGCGGAACAATCATTGTCAGCTGTACGCAAAAGGCCGAAGGCGGCGAGGGGCTCGAAAGCAAAAGCTTGCTGACCGTCAACGGCGGCAGTATCAATATTCATACCTACGATGACTGTATAAATGCCGGAACGGGAATCGTCATCAACGGCGGAAATATTTTCTGCGCCGCCTCGGGGCAGGATGCGATAGACAGCAACGGGCCGCTCACGATTAACGGCGGGCTGACCATTGCCAACGGCGTTCGCGGCGACGGCGAAGCGTTTGACGCCGAGCGCAACTTTCAGGTCAACGGCGGAATTATCGTAGGCACGCATGGCGGCATGGCGATGACCAGCCCTGCCGGACGGCAGCGCTCTGCCCGTATTCAAAGCTCGGCAGGAAGCGCTATCTGCATCAAAAATGCGGCGGGCGAAGCGCTGCTGCTATTCAACATCCCCGTCATTGCGGGGGCGACTGCCGGATCGGCCGTAATCGTTACGTTCTCCGACCCGCGCCTCGTAAGCGGCTCCTACAGCCTGCTGTCGGGCGGAAGCATCATCGGCGGAACAACCGTAAACGGATACAATACCGGCGGAACGTACTCGGGAGGAACATCAAAAGGGTTCACTTTGTAGCGCAACCTTGCGGCAACGAAAAAAAGCAAAAAAATGGATAAAAACTTACCGCGTAAAATCCGGCGCAGGCCGGTCAACCTTTTTCGGAGAGCTGCTGCGTTGTTCCTCCTGTTTTCGTCCTGCGAGCCGACGCTGGTGGCCGAGTTTCAGGACGTACCGGTGGTGGAGGGCTACCTGTACTCGGGCGAACCGGCAAGCGTAAGAATCTCCAAGCTGATACCCTACCGCAGCGACGTTACCTTTTCGGACGAGGACGTTGACAGCCTCCGCGTGGAAATTGCCGACGAAACGGACGGCGCTACCTACGCGCTCCGCTCGCAGGGCGGCGGGCTGTACGTTGACTCCACGCTCCTGCCCAAGGCGGGGCACAGCTACCGCCTGACGTTTGCCTACAACGGCGTGCAGGTTGACGCGCTCACGGAGCTTGCCGCCGCGCCGGAGAGCGTAACCGTTTCGCCCACCTCCATCACCGTAGCGTCATGGGGCGAAGGCGGCGGCGGATTTGGCGGCGGCGGTATGCCCTCCATGCCCGACCCTGTAAGCATTGCGTGGAGCAACCCCAACCGCGACTACTACCTCGTGGTGGTGGACAACACGGACGCAAACCCTGTATCCGTGCGCGACTCCGCCTCCACCGCCAGCCTCTCTTTCCTCACCGGGCTTACGCAGGATAGCATCGTGCAGCTTTCGTCGCAAATGTTTTCCTACACCGGCAGGCACGTTGTGAAGCTGTGCCGCGTTCAGCCGGAGTACACGGTGATGGTTCAGGCAAACAGCAGCAGCCGCTCCGAGTCGCTGACCGAAGTGCACGCCAACGTTACCAACGGGTTTGGTATTTTTACGGGAATGTCCGCCCACAGCGCCGTGATTACGGTGCACAAGTAGAGACGCACGCCGTGCGCCTCCGCCGCGCGCTTCCCGGCGCTAAGGGGTAACTTCCCTTAGCGCCGCAAGCACATCCCCCGGTACATTCGCCCTTATTTTTTTGCTCAACTTGCACAAGGGCATTTCGGTGAATTGTATATTTATTTGGAAAAACCGTCAAATTTAATACGAATGAAATATTTTAGCACAAAACAACAAAAATATTATGAGGCATTTTATACCACTGTTTCTAAGCTTGATTTTGCTCGTCGCCTGTAATAAGAGCGAGGGTTTGGGGGGCTCGTCTTCTTTGGAGGGCTACGTTTACCAAGTTGAGCACTCCGACGATAATTTTTCCTTTAAAACCGATACCTTTCCGGCCGCAAAGAAAGATGTGTACCTGATTTTCGGGGATAGCGAAACCGATTACTTTGGCGACGATGTTGAAGCCGACCGCTACGGTCTGTATCGATTTGACTATTTAAGAAAAGGCAGCTACATTGTTTACTCGTACGCGGAGTACGCCGACGGGCGCAAGGAGGCAATATCCCAAAAAGTGAAAGTCGGCAGCGGCTCAAACAAGGCGGATACGATTTTCGTCCATACGGGAAAAGCCCACGGAACAGCCATGATAAAAGGCTCTGTTTACGCCTCATTTTACGATAAAAAAGAAAAAGTGGACGAAGGCCCCGCCATCGACGCGGATGTTTACATTAACCGTGCGGGCGAAGAAATGTTTTTTGACCGTATCCGCGTGGGCGATCAGGGGGTTTTTATTTTCCAAAAAATCCTTCCGGGAAAGTATGAAATTTGGGTTACCAGCGAAGACCCCGAAACGCGCAAGTTAACGCCGGTAAAGAAAACCATTGAGGTGGTGGAGACAGGAAAGGTGTACGAGCTGCCGAAGTTTACGGTTACGGTAAGGGCGTAAAAGATGAAAAAACGAGCAATCACCTTTGTTATCCCTGCCCTTATCGGCGTGTCCTTTGCTGGCAGCAGCGCACAGAGCCGAGATTTGGCTGCGCCCCAAATTTCGCAGGCTCAAGCTCCCTTTCTGACCCCGGAGGAGAAGCGTGCGCGAAGAAAAAAATTGGTCATTAAGGAAATGAACGCCGACGCCAAGGGCCAGAGGCAGTGGATGGACCACCTGACGGTATGGGACGAAAACGGTTATAAACTGGAGGAAATTGAATACGCCGTGTACGGGCAGCGGGAAAGGGTTACCTTTGAGTACGATTCCCTTACCGGAAGGTGCATTCGCGAAAACGTTTACAACGACAAAAACAAGCTGTACCGGATTCGCAAGTATGAGTATAACGCCGACGGACGGAAAAAAATACAGTATAACTATAACCCCAACGGAAAGCTGTACTCCACCAAAGTGTACGAGTACTCCTACAAGTAGGTAAGCATCAACTTTTAAATTCACCGCAATGCTGACAAAAACACACGCAATGCTGGAAACAATGCGAGCCGTTTCTTTGGATGAAATGAGCCATATTCGCTTGATGGACCGCGTTGACTCCAAATTTGTAGCGCCTGCGTCGCTTCTCCCTGCGCTTTTGGAGAAAATGTCGCCTCACTTTTGCGTGCAGGTCGCTAATGGTGCGCGGATTGCTCCCTACTGCACCCAGTATCTGGAGACCCCCGACTGCAAAATGTTCCTAATGCACCAAAACGGAAAGTTAGCTCGCCAAAAGATACGGATTCGCTCGTATCTGGATTCAAACCTGTCTTTTCTTGAGGTGAAAAATAAAAGCAACAAGGGTAGAACGAGCAAAAAGCGTATTCCCGTCGGGTTTTCCCATCTGGCCTCCATCCACGAGCTGGGCGAAGCAAGGCCGTTTCTCGAAAAAAACTCTTTTTTTGACGCCGGTATGCTGGAGCCGTCGTTGGCCAACAGCTTCAAGCGGCTTACCTTTGTCGGCAACAAAGCGGCAGAGCGGATTACGGTTGACCTCAACCTTGCCTTTTTGAGCTACAAAACGGGGCGCGAAACAACGCTTGACAGGCTGATGGTGCTGGAGCTGAAGCAGGATGGCCGGCAACGCTCCGATTTCAGGGCTATCGTGGACAGCTTCCGAATCAAGCAAACCTCCTTCAGCAAGTACTGCATGGGGGTTGTACTGACCAACGACAATGTTAAGTATAACCGTTTTAAGAGTAAATTGATAACAATTAACAAGCTAATACAATAACGTGATATGATTCAAACCGATTATGACCCTCAAATAGCAGGCGAACATGCGTCCAGATTGGCAGAAAAGGGTCTTACTTTCATGGGGGTGGACGTATTTGACCCCACTAATTTCTGGATGCTTTTGCTGCGATTTGCCTTTAACCTGCTTGTTTGCTGGATAATCATCCAGTTCTTCTACTACAAAAAAAGCCGGAGAAAAGATTACTACTTCACCTTTATGCTGTTCGGGGTAACGATTTTCTTCCTGCTATTCCTTTTGCAAAGTATCCCGATGCAAATTGGCTTTGCGCTGGGGCTTTTTGCCATTTTCGGGATGATTCGCTACCGGACGGAGACGGTGCAAATCCGAGAAATGACCTACCTCTTTGTTATCATTGGCATTTCGGTTGTAAACGGGCTGTCTATGGAGGCGCCTTACGTCTCCGTAGTTGCCGCCAACCTGCTTTGCGTCCTTATCATTTGGCTGTTGGAGAGCAATAAGCTACTTAAGCATACGTCGAACAAAGTTATTCTTTACGAAAAGATAGGCCTGATTAAACCGGACAGGTACAGCGATTTGCTTGCGGATTTGAAGGATAGAACAGGCTTGGATATTACGAAAGTAGAGATTGGGCATATTGATTTCTTGCGCGATGTTGCCTTCCTGAAGGTGTACTACAAAGCCGATTCCGATGAAATTAATACCATTGACAGCATTACCCGCTTTTCGTAAGCGCCGCCTCCGGCAGCTCTTCGGCGAGCGTGGCGGCGGCTTTTTATGCGCCGGCTGCCCATCCCGTGCGGGGAAGATGCTCCTCTTTGCCTTTCTCTTCGGGCTATCGCTTTCCACTTTTGCCCAAACGCCGGAGCAAACCGGCTTTGGCGCTTCCTTAGCGGTGGAGGTGGAAAAAGAGTTGAACCGCTTTTTCAGCATAGCCGGAGAAGAGGAAATACGGCTGGTTGACAACAGCGTCGGCTTTGACCGTAGCGTAACCTCGTTAGGCGTTGACTATTCGCTTTTTGACAAAAAGGTCAAAGTTGGGGTTTACTACGCCTTTTTGCACCTCTACAATAACGACTACCTTTTTGAGTCTCGCCATCGCTACTACTTAAATTTTTCGTACAGGGAAACGTTTGAGCCGTTTACTTTTTCGTGGCGGGGGCGCTTGCAGGGTACCTGCCGGAACGAAAATCGCGGCGAATACAAGGTTAACCCCAAGTATGTGATGAAAAATAAGGTTGAGGTAGCCTGCCTGATCTGGGGCTCTCCCTGGAAACCATACCTCTCCTGCGATTTTTCAACAAGCCTCAATGAGCCGGTGAGGGGCTATGAGCTAACGCGGATGCGTCTGCAGGGCGGCGCAAGCTGGCGTTTGAACCGCACCGCCTATCTGGATTTTTTCCTCCGCTTTGACAAATACTTAGCCGACAGCGACCCGCAAGCTCTTTGGTTGGGCGCCGCCTACAAAATAAAATTCTAACCGACCCCAAGTAGAGACGCACGGCGTGCGCCTCCGCCGCGCCATGCGCCATTATTCATTGTTCGTTATTCATTCCCCGCCTCGCGCGTTAATAAATTACGAATAAATTGCGGGTAGCTAATTTTTCGCTTTTCAACTTTTTTGCTACTTTTGACAGCTTGTTACTGGGCAGCGGCTGCAAAGAGGCGCGCGATTATGCGCCTGCGCAGCCCAAATTCGTAATTTTTTAATTCATCGCTATGATTGC
>JAITAP010000197.1 GCA_031284065.1 Prevotellaceae bacterium | reverse complement strand
GCTTCATCAAAGTACTTCCAATCAACTGCGTGGGCAAGCAGCGCCAGCTCGTGCTGTGGATTTATCAAGTCCGCCAAGCGGGTGCGAAAAAGTTCGCGATGGTCATCTTTGGGCAATTTTCCTATCATTTTTTCCGGTTTTTATGCCGCAAAGGTACAAAAATCGGTTGATACTGCCAAACTTTTTCGCACTTATTTTATTGATATTCAGTGGAATGAATTGTTTATAAGGAGAATCTCTTTAACCAACCTGATGGCAGCAGAATTTTCGCTACACACGAAGAACGGGATTATTTTTTTTAGTAAAAGAATACTATGGTTACCACCCCCATAGCGCCGAAAATCAGCGTCCAAAAGTAGCGTTTCAGCACGTTGTCCACCCACGCGTTGTACGATTTGCCGTCTTTGGTGATGTCGAAAGAAGTGATGGTTATCAGCAACAAAAGGATGTAGGCGAAGAAGTAGCAGAACTCCAGATACATGATTTGCTCCGATAGAACACTTTCGCGCAGGTTGATATGGTCAAGTACCAGCACGAAGAACAACCCCGAACACCCAATAATATTGTTGAACCCATCGGAGGTGATTCGCACGAATAAAATGGTGAAAAGCAGGACAAGCACAACCATCAGGGGCACAATCTTGCAAATCAGGATGTCGATAAACTTCCGGGAAATGGAGATGTTGTAAATCAGCTCGGGAAACGAGTTCACGCCGTAGAGACGGCTGTTGCCGAAGTTGCACAGGTAGGATTCTATGCTGTACGAAAAGTACGATCCGGATATGTCCCAACCCTTAATATGGAAATGGTTGTCCAACCCGGGCTGGTCGGTTGGGTAGATTTGCTTGTATGCGTCCAGGTCCGGCGTAATAATTGTATTGTCGTCCATGCCTCTTGACCAAAGCATGAGCGAAATGTTATTCTTCCCAAAAGGGTAGAGAGAGTACGAAAGTTGCTGCTCAATTTGGATGTCAAAATTCCAGCGGAACAGCAACGCCGGGTAGCTGTTTAGTACAATTTCAACGCTGTCGCTCTGCTCCAGCGCGGTAACGCCGGCGCCCGGAAAGAAAAGCCCTTTGCTTTCGTGTGCGCTGGTATGGTACAGCGCTTTCATGTCGTCGGGGTAGCTGACGTCTTCCCGAAGGAATTTTTGCCAGAACGTGCCGGTTACTTTTACCTCGTGGGAATTTAAAAAGGATACGTTGTAGATATAAATGCCTGTGGGAATAATTTTTGCGTAAGATTCGTACAGCTTGAGGGATTCCTGCTGGTAGGCGCTAATAAGGTCGTTCAGGCTTTGCTTATCTACAATACGGCGCAGGTCCCATTTTAGGGTGGCGTTTTTGGCGTAACCTGCCGTATCCATACCGGCGAAAAGGCCTGCGTCCACAGCTTTGTCAGCTTGCTGCGGAAAACGGTTGTAGGCAGCTACTATGCCAACCATCATCAGCAGCAGTATTGCTGGGGAAAGAACATACGTGCCCTGAGTACTCAGCAATATTTTTCTGTTGCTAAGCAGCCTGCAGGTTATAAGCAGTAAAATAGCGACGAATACGATAGCCCGGGTGTAGCTTTCCCGCATGGTTTTCTGGTATTCGCCGGTTTCGAGGGATACTCCGTCGTAAACGGACACGCCCAGCAGCCACCCTGTTTCGCTGATGGGCAGCAGCCTTTCGCTACAGGTTTTCTTGGTAACGGTGTTGGTGTGCACATATTTTTTGTCCGGCGGTCGATGGTAAATTACGTCTTTGCACAGCTTGTCGAGCACCCGGTCGTTGTAGCTTTCCGCCAGCTCGAGTAACGTGCGGATTTCGTCGAGCGGGTGAGCGATAAAGCGGGTCCGGCGGTCTATCATGTAGGGCAAGCCAAAGCGGGCTAACCCGGTTTTATGCAGCATTGCGTAAATTTGGTGCGTATCGTAAACGTACACCGCTTTGCTTCCGTGAGTAAGCGGCATGCAGCAATAAACGACGTTTGAGTTGAGCATGGTATCGAAAACCGGGCTGCCCCAAGCTTTGGCTTGCAGCGTGTCGAGGTCGCGAAACCACTTCTGACGCCGACAGCTGGCGCTCAAAAGCCGAAACCTCCGGCTGTCGTTTGAAAAGAAAGCCACAGCCTTACCGTCGGGAGGTATAATATAAATGCCGCCAAGAAGCTCCTGATGCGGCTGCTTACGCAGGGACTGTTCCACCTCCCGTGCTGTGGCTTTCTTTGATAATAATCCGATGATAGCGCTATTCAATGAATCCGCTTCGGAAAAGTGGCGATTGAAGATAGCTGCGGCTTCCTGCATGGTTTTCTGTGCTTCCGCATCAAAGTCCAGCCTTTCCAGCTGCCGGATGCGGGATACCTGCGAAAGTATCAAGCAGGCAAGCAGGATAGCTGCCAATCCGAGGCTTACTTTTTTTGCCATTCCCTTACTGCCAAATTGTCATTACTTGCCGGAATAGTAGCTGCCTGGGAAAAACTTTTCTTCTTCGGGCTGTGCTTCTTCCTTTTCGGGGGGCGCTGCTTCGGGCTGTGGCGTTGCGTCCGGGTTTGCCGGCCTCCGGAAAAGGATTTCCGGTTCGCCGTCCGGCGGCTCGCAAAATGTTTCCCGAGCTTCCGCTACCGGGCTTTCCGCTTCGGATTCCCTCTTCTTGGGCATTGCACTTGCTACCTCGCTGCCGCCTTTTCCGAGTATGTACCCGGAAATACCCGACAGGATAGCCGCCAGCTCGCTGCCTCCCAGCACGTTCAGTATGCCAAACAGAATAATGGCGATTATCAGGACAAAAACCGTAATAAACTGCAACCCCGAGCTGCTCAGTAGCTGCTTGTAGAGCGAAGCGTCCGACCGCCGGTAGATTATCAGAAAAAAGGCAAACAAAATGACGGCAATTAGCCCCGAAAAGGTAAGGCTAATCCATATCCGGAAGTCCTGGTCGCGAAATTCGGGCGATAGCGATGCGTAAATGGCTTGCTCCGCCTGAAAAATGTCCTGCCGGATGGCCGCAATATTTTTTTGTATCTGCATGTACACGGTCTGGTTGAGGCTGTCTCTTGCCGTTGCCTCCCTGTACCTTTCTTTGATGGCGGGCAAGATGACCGCTTCAACATGCTCAATGGCAAATTCTCCGCTATAGCTAAAGGTAGGGCGTACCGAGTTGAGCCGCAGCAGAATTTTTTTGCTCGGGGCGTACAAAGCCAGCTCATCTTTGAGGCTCTGGATATAATCGGTGGCGTACAGCTTGCTGTAGGACAGCCCGTAGTAGTATTCGTCGCCCGCCATTTGCAGCACGCGCGCCATTTCCTCTTTAACGTTGAGGTAGCTCCGCAGCTTTTTGTAATCCCGAATGTCATTTTCCGAAGCGAATACCGTCCGGAAATCGGGGATATAATCCTGCGTCTGGTACAGCTGCACGTAGTAATCGCGAGTTACGTTGTCGTCGTTACCTTCAAACGCAAAGCCCGCAACGCTTACCCCGGCAAGGAGGAGGCACAGAAAGACTTTTTTCTTCATTACCCGGCCGGCGGTTACCGCTTGCTGTTGTAGTACTTCAGGCTAACAAACCACAACTCGGAAAACGGCAAGCCCTTACAGCTGGTTTGAAGCGCCACCTGCACGTACCGGTTGCCGTCAAAAACCTCGCGTATAGTGATTGTTCCCACCCCGTCGGGCAGCTCATAGGCCAAATCGTCGTTGCCGGATAAAATCCGCTTGGCTTTCAGCTTGGCGCACACCTCTAAGGCTTTCGGCAATGCGTCTTTCTCCTGCAACCCAACAATCCGGACGCTGCTGTCCGTACCCGGCTTGCTTGCCTTCAGGTACTCCTTTTTCAGGAAATCGCCAAGATTGTCGCAAGGCGTTGCTTTGGCAGCGGCCGCATACGCGCCGGTATCCTGATGATTTCCGGCGGCGTTTGTTACCGATGCGGCAAAAAATATACAAAACATGGCTGTAAGGGTGGCTATACCGCCCGCTAAAATAACTCTTTTCATTTTTTTTAATTAATTTGGTAGTTAGACATTGTTTAATTGTTTTTTGTACTTTAAGTAAGCGTTTTGAAGCTTCACGTCGTATTGGTTCTGCTTGTAGCCGGGGCCGTTGTAGCGCTCGGCAAAGGCTGCCCAGCTCAAGCTTTTCAGCGGCTTGTCGATGCCGGTATTTTTCAGGAAATGGGCAAAGCTAATCAGGTGGTTGTCCGGGCTTGCCCTGATTGCCTCAACGTAGTCCTGTACGGTATCAAACCCGCACAGCTTGTGGTTGAAGCCCATAATCTGAAACATTCCCCACGATGCGCTGCACAGCGCCGCCTCCTCGTTGAGGCTTGCCGCCTTGCTTAGCCGCTCGTATTCGGCCATGCCGCCTTTGTAGCTCGTCTTGTCCCATGTCGGGAAAAGCACGTCGCGGTACACGCCCTTGTGGCGCTCCGGGTCAACGCCTCGCTTTTTGAGCTCGCGCCAGAAAATGTGCCCTTCAAACAGAATAATGGGGCGACCGTCTTTCAGAAACCCCGACCGTCCGCCGGATTCGACTTCGCAAACGGCGCGAACGGCGGCCTCTTCCGCGTCGAGCATCCTTGCCGTATCGGTGTAGCTGAGTCTCTGCGGCGCGGTCGCTGCGGGCTGAGCGGTGGGCGGAGCTGCTTTTTGTTCGGTGGGCGCTGTGGCGCCCGGCCTGCCTCCGTTGATGGCGTTCCACGTGTCCTTGCCCACCACGCCGTCCGCCGGCAATCCGGCTTTCTCTTGCAGCCGGCAGACCGCTATGTAGGTCTGCTGACCGAATACGCCGTCGGGCAGAACAGGGTAGCCCCGATTTTTCAGCATTTCCTGCAACTCGGCTACCCGGCTTCCCTGGCATCCTTTTCTTAGTATATACATGGTTTGAATAGCTGATTTTACGTAATTCCATTAAAAACAGACGCTTTTTTCACTTTTTCCTCCGCCTCCTGCACTTTTTGCAGCGCGCTGAGCGCTTTCTGCGAGCTCGCTTTGTTTAACCGGATATTGAGCGCACACTGCGGGCAGACAAACTGTTCTTCCGTCAGCAGTTGCTTTATTGAGACCGGTATAAATCCGCCGCATACGGGACATTTAAACCCTGACGGCTGTTGGTGTTTTTGGTTGTTCATTTTATTTTTTGGTTTACAGTTTTACCTCAGTGCAGGTCTGGGGCTTTCGTCCGGCGATTCTTCCGTATTTTCGATTGACATGTTGTGCGCCGAAAGCGACAGGAGGTTTGCCAGGCCTGCGGGCATATCCGCCTGCTGCATCACGACGTGCATTTTCATGTTCGCCGTCAGGCTGCTGTCTTTCGTTTCGGACGACTTGCCCGACTGGGGCGCAAGCGCGGCGCGAAAGGCGGTTTTACCTTCTTTGGGCTGCTCGGGCTCTCCCTCAAACGAAAATTGTTGCTCCGACTGCTCCGTGACCGAATCCAGTATCTTAATGTCGAAATCGAAAGTTGCTTCCCTTACTTGCAGTAGCGGAATTGGTACCAGCGAAATGACCGGTATTTCCACCTTTTTGGATGTTTTCCCGCCCTTATCGCTCTGGTCGTACTGGAATGTAAACGTGCGGAGCTTGCCCAGCCCCCCCTTTTCGTCGGATTCAAAGGCAACCGTTCTCAGGAAATCGACGTAGCCCTGCGTGGTCATTGCATCGGCTTCGAGCGTGGCAATAAGCGGAGCGGCGATTAGCTGCTTCAGCTCCAGAACGTGGCTGTTGCGTTGCTGTTTCTTTGCTGGTGTGTTCATACAAAAATTATTTAAAGAAAATTAGCTACTTGCGGGAATAATGCAATCCATCGTCCCGTTTTCCGTTTCCATGCGGCTAATGTGGAAGCTGCGCAGGTTCACCTCAAAAGCTACCTGTTGGATTTGCTCGGGGGCAACCTTCGACAGCGTTCCGCTGTCAATGGCAACATCCAGCGCTTCCGTTTCGTGCGTTTCCAGCACGTTTATCCGCTTGCACGAATGTTCGATGAGCGTTTCCACAAACGAGCTGCACGATTCTTTTACGTCAATAAACGAGTCGGCTTCTGACAGCTGCAGCTCCGGATGCTCAAAAAAGTGCGCGTTGATGACCTCCATCGCAATTTCAAAAATCCGGTTGTGGTCAACGTACCCATCTTTATCCACCTCGCCAATCGCTTTTTTGATGAGCGCCTCCCGCAAGATTTTTGACAGGTATTCGTGAAAATCGGTCCTCAGCGCCTGCTCTTTTTCCTTCAGCTTGCGGTAGCGCTCCACGTCCGTGATTATGCTCTTGCTCGATTCGTACAGCGTGGTGGTGATGGCCGTTTCCGTAATGGACACCGAAAGCTGCGTAAAAAACTGAATGAGCTTTTGGTAGTTTACCTCCGTAACCGTTTCCACCTCGCTCGACGGGTTAACCGCAAACTTGAGGTTAAACCGCAGCCCGCCCGCGCAGGCATTGGGAATCATAAAGTACCTCAGCAAATCGTTTTCGGCATACTCCCGCCCCAGCCTCGCCGAGTAATTGTTGGCAAGGTGTTGTGCTTCCGTAAACTCGCTCAGGATGCAACCGACTATGTTTCTTAACTTCGCCATAATGATTTTTTTTAAAAAGAACCCCCCATCCACATTCCCGTATTCCGGTTGGTCGGGGGGTTGCATTACTACTTAACATTTGTTTGCGCTCGTACGGGTTATGCTTTTCCAGGGAGCGTAACCGTGCGGGTTGGCTTACTGCCGTCATCAACTGTTACGTTGAAGATTTGTTCGCTACCTGTTTGGGTAACGTCGAGAACCGCGCTGCGGCCGTCTTCGGAGATGATTAAGGTTTTGGCTGTGCCTCCCTCAAGCTTTATCAGCTCGGGTTTGAAAGCGCCTTCGCTGTTTTTGTAGGTTGCCACCAGCTGGAGCGAGCCGTCCTCTTTCACGGTTAAGCCTGCGCCCAGTTCGCCTTTCGGGTTGTTGACCGAAATGCAGTTGTTCAGGATGTCCAGCACGCGGGCAAGGCCTGCGGGCATGCTCTCCTGGCCGGCTTTCACGGTTACGTCGAGCGTGTATTCCACGCTGTACTTTGAGTCCTGCATCGCTTTCGAGTCCTTTTTGGAGGAGTAGTTTGCGGAGGCCTCAAAGGTGACGCTGAAAACTCCAAAGCCGAGCTTAGCCTGCGCTTTTGCGGCAAGGTCAAGGCTGCTGCTTTCCGACGTTTCGTTATGCGAGCTGGATTCGGCGTTGATTTTCGCTTTAAAGGCGATGTCGATGCTGTCGATGGCAATGTACGGAATAGGTACAATGGTCAGCAGCGGGACATTCAGGCGCACTTCTCGGCCTTCTTGCACAAAGTCGAACGAAACATTTACGGCTTTTTTCTCACCGGTTTCCTTGTCGGTGTTCAGCCCGACTTCCTGAATAAAACGCCACGTAGTTTGCGCGGCCATTGCCTGCGCTTCGATGGCCGCCTTAAGCGGCGAGCCAATAATTTGGCCAAACGGTATCCCTGTCAAGGCGCTCGTTGCAACCTGCGAGGGAGTTGTGTCAACTGACATCATAATTTTTTTTTTTTAAAATGAGTAATTAATTTTGAAATCTCTTGGAACGTTCCGGAAGCAAAAGTACGCTCTCCGCCCATGCTTGTCAATTCCGTTTTCCGAATAGCGATTTTGTTTTCCGAATAGCGATTTCCGACATTCTTTCCGGCAGCTCCGAATAGCGATTTCCGACATTTTTTCCGGCGGCTCCGAATAGCAATTTCCGGCATTTTTTCCGGCGGCGCGTACGGGCGGTTCGCGAACCGCCCCCCAAAAAAAACAGGGGCGGTTTGCAAAAACCGCCCCTGCCGTCTCAAACCACCCTTTCCCTACGCAAAGCTTAGAGGCGATGAGTGAGCTATGCCTCTTACATCACGGTAAGCAAAGTAGGTAACCTGGCGCTTGCCTGCGTACTGCTGATTAACAAAGTGCTCAAGCGCTTCTCTGTTGTTCATGTTGCCGTCGCTTGGCCTAAAAAAGCCAAAGTTCGGTTCAAAGTAAACAATCTCGTCTCCTTCCCCTGTGATTGCTATCATTTCGTGGTTAGGTGAAAGCGTATCTTCTGCGCCATCCTCAACAACAGCCAGCATCACTCTGTAGATTCGATTATTCTTGAGAGGTCCGTTAACGACAGCATAGCCGTCCTGCTGCACTTTACCCTGACTGTTTTGCGCTTTCGCGTAGTTCATCATTGCAGTTCCTTGCCCAAAATCCTTTGCCTTGTTAACAGCATTTGCAAAGCTTTCCGGTTTACTCCATATTCCAAGCTCGCTTTCGAGGAAATTGCACATGTAGTAGCAAACGCCGCCTTTGCTTAGGCCTCCTCCCGGGTTCAGCCACGTGCCTTGGCCGATTGTTTTTAATGTTTCTAAAGCCATAATATTTAATAAAAAAAATTTTTTGCCTACTCTGTTCGGTTTTCGGCGTCCCCGGTTTTTGTGTATTTGCAAATTCACGAGGGCAAAAGTATCTCCGTTGCCCACAGCATGAAAATTTATTTTCTCAGCGGCCATTTTTTTTTTGGAAAGCCGGTTTAGAGCATTCTTTTTTTGCGGAACCCGCCGTATAGCTTCCAATAATGTAGAAGATACGTTGAGTAAAAAAACAAGGGCGAATGTAGGGGATGGATGAACCCCGATGCTACTAAGGGGCGTAATCCGTTTTTCTCCACAAATTGATTACGCCCCATTGGGGCTTGGGGCGGACGTGTTGCATTTTTTTCGTAGGGCGTTGCCCTACGCTATTGATTTCGGGCTTTCAGGGCTTTGGGGAGACGCGGGGTCGCGGCGTTCGTAGGGCGTTGCCCACGCTAATGATTACGCCCTTTCAGGGCTTTGGGGAGACGCGGGGTCGCGGCATCCGTAGAGCGTTGCCCTACGCTAACGGATTACGCCCTTTCAGGGCTTTGGGAGAGCGGCGCGGGGGCGCGGCGTTCGTAGGGCGTTGCCCTACGCTAATGGATTACGCCCTTTCAGGGCTTTGCATAGCGGGAATTGCCGCCGCCGCGTTGCGCGGTGAGGCGCACGCTGTGCGTCTCTACTGCACTTTCGCGGCAATTGGCTACGCCGAGCTCCGCTTCGCTCCGGTTCCCCGTAGGGGAATAATATCAATAGAAAAGGGCTACCCTTTTCTCGCCAATAGCCCGTAGGGCTTTAATAGCGTCGCCATTTTCTATTAATCCCCTACGGGGAATAAGAAAGAGGCGATAGCCGTTTTTCTATTGA
>JAITAP010000063.1 GCA_031284065.1 Prevotellaceae bacterium | reverse complement strand
GGCGGCGGCGCAGCGTCGTTCCCAAGCAGCATGGCTATTCGCTCGGCGGCGTGGGGCGGCGTCGCAGCGTCGTTCCCAAGCAGCATGGCTATTCGCTCGGCGACGTGGGGCGGAATGATGGTATCGGTTTCGAGCAGCATGGATATTCGCTCGGCGGCGTGGGGTATGGGGAAGAGCATGTCGTGAAAAAGGTTCATTACTAACCTCACGGCGGCGATGACAAGCAAATTTGCTATGACAAACTTCGCGATTTTTTTGTTGAACAGGTAGCGGTTGATGAGGAGCGCGTAGTTGAAGTAAAAGATGACCAAGTAGCCCAGCAGCACCGGCAGCGACCTTGCTATGTGCTCGTACGGCACTCCCCTCAGGTAGAACACGGCAAACGGTATCAGCATGATGCCGCCCCACACCAGCAGGTGAATTGAAAGCTGGGAGCTGTTTTTTGTGTCCATAGTTTGCAAATTATTTTTTACTTCCGGAGCAAACGCAGCCTGCGGCGCGAATTTGCGGCTCCTGCGGCGCAGCGTTAGTTTATCTTCAGGCACGTTACTTCGTGCGCGTCGCGCACAATAAGCCTTCCGTCGGCGTACGCCATAGGCCCCCATGCGTCGGCGCCGTCCATGACGCGCTGCCGCTTTAGCAGCTTCATGCTTTGGGGCAGGATTTCGTAAACGTATAGCTCTCCGTCGTCCTTAAATACGAACAGGTTGTCGTTGATGACCATGTATGGCCCCAGCCCAAACCGCTCGTCAGCGCCCGACGACCATACAGGGTTGTGCAAATCCGCAGGCGAGTAGCATACGAGCTTTCCCCGCAGCCCTCCGCCATCCTTTGGCATGACGCTAATTACCATATTTTTGTAAAGGATGGGCGTTTGCTGTTCGCTCGACAGCCCTTCGCTGGGCTTGTACTGCTCGGCTATGGATGCGCTCCACTTTTGCCCCGCTCTGCCGACGCGCAGCAACGCTCCCCCCGTTCCGTAGCCCGCCACCAGAAATACTGCGCTTGGCGACAGCTGCAAGGGCGACGGCGCTACCACCGACGGCTGCCACTTGGCCGCGCTCCAGAGCAGCGCGCCTCTGTCTTGCTCTTCGGCCGAAACGCCGCACACGCCCCCCACGCCGACATATACATACGTTTTTTTGCCCTCCAGCGTCATTGGCATTACGGAGGAGTGCGACATTTTGTAGCCGGGCGTATTGGGCGTTTTCCACACAATGCTGCCCGTGTTGCAGTCTATTCCGGCAAGCAAAATTTCTTTGCCCGCCGGCGCTACTATCAGCGTGCTGCCGTCCACGCGGGGGCACTGCCCGGCGTACCAGAAGGGCACTTCCGTTTTGAACTCCTTTTGCACGTCCAGCGACCATTTTAGCTCGCCCGACAGGGGGTTGCAGCACATGAGGTGCCCCTGAGGCCCCATGGTGATAATGCAGTCGCCGGATACAACCGGCGCGGTGCGCGAAAAGCCGTGATTGCGCTTCATCGGCACGCGGTACCACCGCCGCCAGAGCTCCTTGCCGCTCTCGAGCGAAAAGCAGCGCAGCGCGTCGGAGTTGAGCGCCTCGTCGTAGTCCAGAAAATACACCATTCCGTTGGAGATGACGGGCGAGGCGTGCCCCTCGCCGGTAGAAATTCTCCACTGAATGGGGTAGTCCTCCTGCGGCGCTTCGATTTTTTCGGGCGTGCGCACAATGTTTGACGACTGTTCGCCCCTAAAGCAGCTCCACCGTCCCGTTAGCGGCGAGGCGGCTTCGCCGTAGCGCATAAAAAATTCGCCAATGCGCACGTCGTCGGCGCGGCGCGCCAGCCCCTGCGGGCGGTTGTCTGCGCCCGGCGCCTGCACCGACAGCTCGCGCCCGGAGGGGTAGATGTGCCACGACACAATAGCGCCCGCAAACGCCAGCGCTACCGCCACAGTTACTGCCGTTACTATGTTTTCGGGTTTCAAAGTTTTGCTTTTTTTAGCGTTGTGCTGCGCAAAGATAGAAATCTTTTCAGAATATAGCGCCAAGCATAGCGGGCAGATGGCGCAGATGCTGGTTTACGTCCGCTCCGCCTGCCAAAACCGCTTTGCTTGCCCAAAAGCGCAGGTTACTGGGCTTCGCTCGCCGTCAGCCATTTTTTGAACAGCGCGGCCTTGTTCTTGCTCACGTAAATTCGCTCGGGGACTTCCGCGTCGAGCGTAATGAGCAGGCGGTTATCGAACCATATCGTAATGTTTTTGACGCTACTCTTGGCGACGATAAATTGCTTGTTGGCGCGAAAAAAGGCGGCAGGGTTGAGCAATTCGCCAATGCTGTCCAGCGTTCGCATATAGCCGTAGCTTTTGCCGTCCTTCAGCACGACGCGCGCGCTGCCCTGCGTGGTGTAGAAGTACGCCACGCGGCTCACGTCTATCGGGATAAGCTCGTTGTGGACAGGTATCAGTAATTTTTCGGGGTATCCGCCCGGCGAGGCGACGCTCGGCAGCTTGGCGAGGTAGCGCAGTATATCCTGCCGCGTCAGCCTGCGAAATTTCTCCAGCGCACGCTTCACGTCCTCCGTTTCGATGGGCTTGAGCAGGTAGTCAATGCAGCTAACCTTGAACGCGTCAATGGCGTATTCGTCGTAGGCCGTCGTAAAAATGACGGGCGTTTCAACGGTGATGGCGGAGAAAATGTTGAACGCCGAGCCGTCCGAAAGGTGAATATCCATAAAAATCAAGTCGGGGGCCTGGTTGTTTGTCAGCCACCTGACGGTTTGGACAACGCTCTCGGTGTAGCCTGCGATTTCGGCGGTGGCGTCCAGCTCGGCGATTATGGTTTTCAGGTTTTCGTAGGCAACAGTTTCGTCTTCTACTATCAGTATGCGCATAATTATATAGGAATTAGAGATTTTAGGAATACATGCTTCGCCGGCACAGCTGTCCGCGAATTTTCGCAATTTTTTTTGTTGTAATTCGTGAACATGCGGCTCAGTAAAATTACGAGTTAGGGCTCAGGGGGAGATACACGCAAAAAACGCCGTCTTTGCTTTCCACCCGTATTTTTTTGCCCGTCAGCAGCCAAAAGCGGTCGGACAGGTTGGCAAGCCCAATGCCGTTCCGGTCTGCCTGATCGAGCTTGTTGTGCACCGGATTGGCAACCACCAGCTCATCCTTTTCGGTTACAAATACCGACACGCACATTTGGTTTTCGCTGTCAATCATGTTATGCTTTACCACGTTTTCGATGAGGGGCAGCAGCGAAAGCACGGGCAGCAGCATGAATTTTTTCGGGTCGGGTATGCTGATGGAAAAGTAAAACTTATCGGCGTAGCGAATTTCCTGAAGGTAGCGAAACGAGTTAAGAAATTCCAGCTCTTCGCCCAGCGGCACAAGCCCCTTTTTGTCGCTGTGGAGAATGTAGCGAAACACGCCCGACAGCTTGTTGATGTACTCCAGCGTTTGCGTCTTTTTGCCGTTGCGCACGAGGGCGGTCAGCCCGTTGAGCGAGTTGAAGAAGAAGTGCGGGTTAATTTGGTTGGCAAGCGCCTCGCAGCGGCTTTGCAGGTTTTCCAGCCGTAGCTGCTCTATCTCCTGCTCCTTGACGCGCTGCTCGGAGTAGAGCGCGTAAATGTGCCCCGTGAGGCTGCAAATGATGCACGCCACCAGAAACTGAAAGAGCAGCACGCCGCTAAAGCAGTCGTTGTGCTTGCCCGCCGCCAGCGAGGTGGCGAGGTAGATGCAGTAAATGCCCGCCGTGACGGCAACCGACTTCCAAAAGCGCTGGAGAAAAACGTGGTGCGTCAGCTTGCGAATGTTTACGGTGAGCAACAGCCACAGGAGGATAAAAAAGATGGCGTAGCGAAAAATAAAAAAGCCGATGTACTCCACGCTCTCCACCCGCGAGGTATGGCGAGAGAAATCCCACGACAGGTTGATAATGTTGGGGTAGATGATAAATGCGCTCAGCACAAGGCTTGCGATTACCATAGCTTTGTTGGATACGATCTTGCTAAACATGTAGTTTGTGCGGCTGCAAAAAAGTTGCGCTTGACGATAATAACTTTGTGAGCCGCAAAATTACGCAAAATTACGTAAACCGTATAGCGGTCAGGGGAAAAATTGCCGACTTTTTTTTCGCTATCAGCACAAATTTTTCGCTTGCGCAAAAATTGGGGTAAATCTTTGAAGCTTCTTTGCCCACGAATTACGCTAATTCTATACTGTTTT
>JAITAP010000107.1 GCA_031284065.1 Prevotellaceae bacterium | reverse complement strand
CCGTGCCGCGCTTCGTCCTTGCACATTTCGTGCACGGCGTCGTGAATAGCGTCCAGGTCTTGCTGCTTGGCAAGCGTGGCAATGCGCTTCTTGTCCTCACACGCGCCGACCTCTGCCTCCATGCGCTTTTTGAGGTTGGTTTTGGTATCCCAAACCACCTCGCCCAGCAGCTCGGCAAACTTGGCGGCGTGCTCAGCCTCTTCCCATGCGTAGCGCTTAAAGGCTTCCGCAACTTCGGGGTAGCCCTCGCGGTCTGCCTGACGGCTCATGGCAAGGTACATGCCAACTTCCGTAGATTCGCCCATAAAGTGCGCCTTTAGCCCCTCCAGCACAACGGGGTCAACTCCCTTGGCAACGCCAAGCACGTGCTCATCTGCAAACTTTAGCGCACCCTCCGCTTCTACAAGCTCTTTAAATTTCTCTTTTGGCTGCTTGCATTGCGGGCAACGCTCGGGAGCTTCGTCCCCTTCGTGCACGTAGCCGCACACGGTACAAATCCATTTCTTTTTCATAGCATAAAAAAATTTTTAATTCATTCGAATGTTGCCTGCATGTAGGCAGCATCCATTACTGTGTTACTGTAACGCACATGCTCGTTTTACGGTTCAGGGGCTTCCTCGTCGGCTTCTGCGTCGGCGTTTGCCCTGCATTTGCCGCAGTAGCCCTTGTAGTAGAGCTGGCTCTCGGTTATCGTCAAGTCGCCCGCGTACTTTAGGGTTAGCGCCTCAAAGTCGCCGACAGGAACGTCGTGCACGCCGCCGCAGCGCTTGCACCTAAAGTGGGCGTGGCGAAAAATGTTGGCGTCGTAGCGCACGTTTTTGTCGTCAATGCTCAGCTCGAGGATAGCGCCTTGCCGGGCAAGGAGCTTTAGCGTGTTGTACACGGTGGTCTTGGACAGCGTCGGGATAGAAGCCGACAAGCCGCTGAACACGGTATCTGCCGTTGGGTGCACGAGGTTATCCATCACGTAGCCCATAATGGCTATGCGCTGTAGCGATGGCTTTACGCCGAATTGCGCCAGCCTTTCTATGGCCTCGATTTGAGTTTTCATTACAAATTTGTATCTATTACAATTTTGATTTCGATACAAAGGTAGTAAAACAATTTGAATATACAAATTTTTTCTGAGAAAAAAAAATTGCAGCTGTCTCATTGCACGTTAGCGTGCAGGTTACGCAGGTTTACGCAGCGGAAAAAATGCAAAATCTGCGTAAATCTGCGCGCTCAAAGAAGCAAATGGAGGCGCGGGCAAAAAAAAATTTAGCGGAGGCTCCACTCAAACCCCTCTTTGGAGTCTTTTACGGTAACGCCAAGCGCGGCGAGCTCGTTGCGGATTTTATCGGAGGTGGCAAAGTCTTTGCTTGACTTTGCCTGCTGCCGCAGGTTGAGCAACAGATTTATCAAATCTGCCGAAAGGTTTTTTTGGTCGGTAGCCTGCGAGTCATCTTTTATGCCGAGTATATCGGAGGTAATCAGGGTAAAATCGGCGTTCAGCTGCTCAATGTCGGCAGCGGTGAGCGCGTCCGTTCCGGCTTTTACGGCGTTGATATTTTTTATCCACTCCGCTATTACGGCCAGCGCCACCGCCGTGTTGAGGTCGTCGTTGAGCGCGGCGCGGCAGCCGGCGGCGAGGCTCGACACGTCTAAGGTCGATTTGTCTGCGGGCTTGAGGTGCGGGAGGGTTTTTTTGGCGGCAAGCAGGCGTTGCAATCCCTTTTCGGCAGCTTGCAAGGCCTCGTTGCTAAAGTCGAGGGTGCTGCGGTAGTGCGCTTGCAGGATGAAGAAGCGGACAGCCATCGGGCTGTACGCCTGCGTTAGCAGCCGGTGCGTGCCGGTAAAGAGTTCTTCCAGCGTGATGAAGTTGCCCAGCGACTTCCCCATTTTTTGCCCGTTGATAGTAATCATGTTGTTGTGCACCCACATTCGCGCAGCGTCGTGCCCGCAGGCGGCGACGCTCTGGGCAATTTCGCACTCGTGGTGCGGAAACATGAGGTCCAATCCGCCGCCGTGAATGTCAAACGTTTCGCCAAGATACTTTGTGCTCATGGCCGAGCACTCCAGATGCCACCCCGGAAAGCCCACGCTCCACGGCGACTCCCAGCGCATGATGTGCTCGGGGGAGGCTTTTTTCCACAGCGCAAAGTCAAAGGGGTTGCGCTTGTCGTCCTGCCCGTCGAGCGCGCGCGTGTTTGCCATCAAATCGCTGAGCGTCCGGCCCGAAAGCTTGCCGTAGGTGTATTTTTTGCTGTACGCCTCCACGTCAAAGTATATCGAACCGTTTACTTCGTAGGCAAACCCGCGCTTTAGAATTTCCCGCACCAGCGCTATCTGCTCCATGATGTGCCCGCTGGCGCGAGGCTCTATGCTTGGCGGGAGCACGTTTAGCCGCCGCATGGCATCGTGGTAGCTGTTGGTGTAGCGCTGGGCTATTTCCATCGGCTCAAGCTGCTCCAGCCGCGCTTTTTTTGCAATTTTGTCTTCGCCTGCGTCGGCGTCGTTTTCGAGGTGCCCCACGTCGGTAATGTTGCGCACGTACCGCACCCTGTAGCCCAGATGGGCGAGGTAGCGAAACAGCAAATCGAACGTAACCGCCGGACGCGCGTGCCCCAAGTGCGGGTCGCCGTACACCGTAGGGCCGCATACGTACATGCCCGCGTGAGGCGGGTTGAGCGGCTCAAAATTTTCTTTTTTACGCGAAAGCGTGTTATACAGCTGGAGGGTTGTGCCCATGACGTGCAAAGTATTTTACGTTATTTTTTGTGCAAAGATAGCAAAATTCCGCAATATGGCGACGCTGCAAGGTTGGGCAATGGGGGTGATTGTTGCCTGCCGCTTACCGCTACTTTAGCCTTTCAAAGTAGGGCAGCCTCTCCGGTGGCACGCTGAGCGTTATCGTTTTTCCCCCCTTGTGAATTTCACCCGTATCGTCTTTCCAGCGTCCTTTGGGTAGCCTGACGGTCCGGGTGTTCTCCTTTGCAGCTACGGGAGCAACCATGTACTTTTCGCCCAGCATAAGCTGGTCTTTACACTCGGCAAATCCTTCATTCGGGAAAGCGTACTCCATGTGCCGCACTATCGGTTCGCCCGTTTTCGCAGCGTCCCGTGCGCAGGCTACAATGTATGCGCCAAATTTTTCGTGCAGCAGCGCCATGCTTCTGACTATGGCAAGGTTTTCTTTACCCAAAATTCGCCACGGAGCAACCGAAAACTGCATCATGGGCATCAAGGCGTGAATTTGCGCCGAGCGCACAATGAGCATTTGGTCAAACATTTTTTCATCTACGTTCAGAAAGGAGGTGTACTGCCCGCCGCCCACCATATCGGGGCAGGCGTAGGCGTACCCCAGCAGCCCTGCGGCCGCCATGTCGGGGATGAGCAGGCGGAGGGCGTTCCACGAGTAGTCTTTGTCGCCCAGCCGCTGCACCAGCGCTTGGCCGCCCATTTTCCAGCAGGCGCGGTATTCGTTGAGCGGAAATTCCAGCCCCATTTTTGCCCATGCAAGCGTGTGGTCAGCTGCAATGGCGTCTTTTTTGTAGCTGACCAGGTGGCTGCCTGCGTAAAAGCTGTTGTCGCCCGCGTCGAACTTAAACCCGTCGATACCGTAGGCTTGCTGCATATTTTTTAGCTCCGATATGAAGTGGGCGGCGGCAGCGGGGTTGGTAAAGTCGTAGCAGGCGCTCTGCCCGTTCCACCAGCTAATCACTGCGGGCTTGCCGCTTGTGTCGCTGATAAGGTAGCCTTTTGCGCTCAGCGTGCGGTACTCGGGGCTGTCTGCCGAAACAAAGGGGCAAATCCACAGCATCACCCTGAAGCCCATGCTGTGCAGCTTGTCCACCATTGCCCCGGGCGAGGGAAATTTATCGGGCTTGAACTCGAAGTTGCCGTAATATTTTTGCCAATTATCGTCAATCATCAGCACGCCGGCGGGAAAGCCGTTATCCGCAATGCCCTGCGCGTAGCTGAGAATATCGGCCTGATTTTGGTTATACATCAGCTCAATCCACGTGTTGTACTGCGGCGCGGTGAAGAACAGCGTATCGGGCAGGCGTCCGCTTGGCGGGAAATGCCTGCGGCACGCGTCGAGGTACGCCTCCCGCAGCGTTGCCCCTGCGGTTTGAACGGCTATGCGCTCGTAATCGGAGCGCAGCGTAACCCCTTCCCCTTGCTCCGTGACGGAAAACAGAAACGGACGGTCGCTCCACACGTACCTCCCCTTGCTGGACAGCAGCAGCGGCGCGGTTTGGTTGCCGCTGTTTTGCCTCGCCAAGTCAAACTCCTCAAGCGGCTGCACGTAGGGCATTCGCGTGCCGTAGGCGACAACGCCGCCCCACCAGCGCTCTCCGGACAAGGATTGTACCTCCGTTACGTGCTGCGCCGAAAGATGGCTGCCGGAGAGGATGGCGGCAAGCAGGGCTAAAAACAGTAAATTAGATTTACCGGATAAACATACATTTTTCATAATTGCTACCTAATTTTATAATGAATTAACAACTCTTTGATGCTGCAAATGGTAAGATGTTGGCTTTCGTAGTAGAAAATTCAATACGATACCGCATGGCTACGCGCACAGAACGTCCCGCCCTTTTTAACCACCCTGTGCGCAGAGAGGGAAAGCGGTAAAGCGTTTATGCTTCTGCCGGCAAGGCAGTGCAACCTATACATTTTTTACCGCCTACAGGTATAGCTTACCAAATGATACTTTCGCGTGTAAAGGTAGGGTTAATTTTCAACGTCCACAAATTTTGCGAATGTTTTTGCCTGTGTGTAACCCGACGGGGATTTACGGCGTACTGCCAAATTCCGTCCGCTACCATTTGAGCGCAGAGAGGATAAAACCTCTACTAAGGGGGCTTTTGGAGAATAAGGGTTTTTAAAGATAGCAACGACTTTGTTGCAACGAGAGCACATTACTATATAAAACTACGACAGCAAGTCCCGCAGGGACGACCCTTGATTAGCCGTAGGCTTTAGCCTACGGTAACGATAGCGCTCTCCTCTTAAGTCCCGCAGGGACGACACTTGATTAACCGTAGGCTTTAGCCTACGGTAACGATAGCGTTCTCCTCTTAAGTCCCGCAGGGACGACACTTGATTAACCGTAGGCTTTAGCCTACGG
>JAITAP010000180.1 GCA_031284065.1 Prevotellaceae bacterium | reverse complement strand
GCGTGGAGCACCGGATTTTTATAGACTCCCTTGCCGTTGTCCGCAACCCAAACTTGGGAAACATACTCCTGTGCGCTCAGCTGTAGCGCAAAAGCAACAAGCAGCGGCGAAAAAAACAAGCTTTTGTACGTCATGATTAAAGTGATTTTAGGGGTTGATTTTGGAAAACCAAAAGTACAAAATCACGCTGAAAGTTGAGCAAGCTACCTCAAAATACTTTTTACCCTATTTTGCCCGATGCCATCAGCCCAACCTTGTTCCCAAATTCGTAGTCCCGCTTCGGGTGTTTGCCGTTGTAGGTGGCGCAAACCAGCTGCTTACGCTAAAGGCACAAAAATCGGTTGATACGACCAAACTTTTTCGCAATTATTTTATTGAAATTCAGTGGGATAAATCGTTTATAAGGAGAAACTAATTAGCCCCAAAGCGTCGAAATATTTTTTTCACAACGCTCAAAGAGCATTGCCAAAGAAGAGATTGCACCCTGAAACCTACGCCTGCCGTAATTCCGCCTCCTTCAAACCAGCCCATTTTTGTGCTGTTGAATCCCACATTTCCGATAAGCTGAAAGTTGTGCAGAATAGCGAGCGTGTAGTTTGCGCCCAAATCAAGCCCAATGTTGACAATTGCTTGCTTGAAGTCCTCCACAGTAGTACTCTTCTCCTGCATTACCATGAGCATGGAAACTCCCACCATTACTACCAAACGTTGGTGGTAATGGTGGGAGTTTCCTCGCTCCGCTCGGAATGACGGTAGGGGCGGAGTGGCAACATTGCAAATCGTTCATTGCTCAATGGAAACGCTTGCCTCCACTACCCTGCGGGCGTCAATAGCGTCCTTGTCGGGTTGCTTTCCGCCAACGGACAAGCGTACTTTGCCCGCCTCCGTAACCCAACGGTTTACGTCAATTTGGGCTACCTGCTGCGGGGTGAGCACAAAGTCAACTTTCTTTGTTTCGCCCGCCTTGATGTGAACGCGCTTAAACCCTTGCAGCGAGCGAATGGGCACGCGACGCTCGGCGGCCACATGCGCTACGTAGAGCTGCACAACCTCGTCGCCGTCGTACTTACCCGTGTTGGTAACCTCCACAGAAGCCGCAATGTTTTCGCCCACCTTGACGGCTGCGGGCGTTTTCAGGTTTTTGTACTCAAATTGGGTGTAGCTCAGCCCGTACCCGAACTCGTAGAGAGGCTTCCCCTCAAAGTAGCGGTAAGTCCTTCCGGCCATGTCGTAGCTGTCAAACGCGGGCAGCTGCTCTACGGAGGCGTAGAAGGTAACCGGCAAACGTCCGGCAGGGTTGTAATCCCCAAAGAGCACGTCGGCAATGGCAGCGCCGCCGGCTTGCCCGGGATACCACGCTTCCACAATGGCCGGAATATGCTCTGCCTCCCACCCAAACGCCAACGCGCTGCCGTTGAGCAGCACGAGCACGACGGGCTTGCCTAAGGCGTAAATTTCGCGCATCAGCTCGGTTTGCACCGCCGGCAGCTTAATATCCAAGCGGTCGCCTCCCAAAAAGCCTTCTACCTTCACCTTCATTTCTTCGCCCTCCAGCGAAGGGCTAAGCCCCATGCACAAAACTACCACGTCCGATTGCTTTGCCAGCGCTACGGCTTCCTGCCGCAGGCCGGGCTGAGGCTTTTCCCAGAGCAGACTGGCCAGCGCGTATTCGGCGTCTTTTTGCGAATACTCCATCCGGATACGGTACGGCTTGCCGGCTTCGAGGGTGCGCACCTCATACGCCTTACTCGGATGGTGCTCGGAGCCTCCTTGCAGCAACAAATCTTCCTCAAAGTACAGCTTGAACGCGCGAAACGCTTCGCCGCCAATCGCGTAGCTGCCGGTTACGGGGGGAACTAATACGCCGGTCCAGCGAACGGAAAAGTTATCGTACGGTAAATCCTCAAACGGCGGCGTGGTGAACCACTCAAAGTTAACGTTCCGGTCAACTTTCACGTGCTTTGGCTCGCCCTCAAAGCGGTCGTTGTCAAAATACTCGGCGTTCAGCCCCTGCGCTTTCATTTCCGCGTCGGTGTAGAGCGCCTCCGCAGGGATGGGTTGCAGGTATGGCAGCTGCTCCGCCAAAGGGCAGCCCTGCGCGTAGAGCACCTCCGCGCGCGGCAGCTTTTCCCGAATACCTTTCAGCGGGGTTTTCGGGTGCGAAGGGAAGCCATTGTAGTTCCCCAGCAGCGACTCGCCGTTGTCGGCGTTAGGGCCAATCACGGCAACCCTTTTCACCTCCTTGCTCAAGGGCAGCAGGCCGTTTTCGTTTTTCAGCAGCACAATCGACTTTCGCGCCGCCTCCAGCGCCAAATCCTGATGCTCTTTTGAGTCCACCACGCTGTACGGAATTTTTGAGTACTTTACCATCTTATCGGGGTCAAGCTGCCCCAGCTTCATCCTTGCCAGCATCATCCGCTTCACCGACACGTCTATCTCAGCCTCCGTAATAAGCCCCTTCTCCACCGCCTCTACCAGCGCGGGGTAGGAGTTTCCGCAGTTCAGGTCGGTGCCCGCCTTTACGGCCATTGCCGCAGCTTCGGCTTTGGTTTCGACTATATGGTGAGCGTTGGGGTTGAAGAAATCGTTCACCGCCCAGCAGTCGGAGACAATGTAGCCCTTAAAGCCCCACTCATTCCGAAGCAGGTTTTCGAGGAAAGCGCTTCCGCAGCAGGGAAGTCCCTTGAGGCGCTGGTAGGCGCACATAACGGAGTACACGCCGCCCTCCCTTACCGATTTTTCAAAGTGCGGAGCGTAGGTATCGAGCATATCGTAATCGGAGGGGGACACGTCGAACGAGTGCCGCACAGGTTCGGGGCCGCTGTGCACGGCAAAATGCTTGGCGGTTGCAATCAGCTTGTAGTACTTGGGGTCGTCGCCCTGCAAGCCCTTGATGAAGTCCACCGCCAGCTCGCCCGTCAGGTAGGGGTCTTCGCCGTAGGTTTCCATTCCACGCCCCCAGCGGGGGTCGCGAAAGATGTTGATGTTTGGCGACCAGTAGCTCAAGCCCTGATAAATGTCGCGCTTTCCCCGCGCAGCAAAGGCGTGGTGCTTGGCGCGGGCTTCGTCGGAAATGGCGGTGGCAATGCGAAACATTTCCTCATCGTCCCACATAGCCCCCATGCCGATAGCTTGGGGAAAAACGGTGGCAATACCGGCGCGGGCTACGCCGTGCAGGCACTCGTTCCACCAGTTGTGGGCCGGGATGTGCAGGCTGTCAATGCCCGGCGCATTGTAGCACAGCTGCAAGGCTTTTTGCTCCAGCGTCATGCGGGAGACCAAGTCGTCCGTGCGCTGCTCAAAGCTTAGCTTGGTATTCAGGTAGTCCGGCTGCTGCACCGATTGGCAGGACGCCGAAAGGAGTGCGCAAGA
>JAITAP010000165.1 GCA_031284065.1 Prevotellaceae bacterium | reverse complement strand
GCAGCGACGCTACGCTAAAAGTCCTGTCGGTAAGCACGGGTACGCTGTCGCCTGCGTTCAACGCCAACACTACCGGCTACACGGTAAACGTTGCCAATAGCGTGAGCAGCATTACCATTTCTGCCACCGCCAACCATGCAAGCGCAACGGTGAGCGGCGCGGGCAGCAAAACCCTAAGCGTTGGAACAAATACCTTTGACGTAACGGTAACCGCGCAAAATTGTACGACGACCAAAACCTACACGGTAACGGTAACCCGCGCGGCGGCAAGCGCCAGCAGCGACGCTACGCTAAAAGTCCTGTCGGTAAGCACGGGTACGCTGTCGCCTGCGTTCAACGCCAACACTACCGGCTACACGGTAAACGTTGCCAATAGCGTGAGCAGCATTACCATCTCCGCCACCGCCAACCACGCAAGCGCAACGGTGAGCGGCGCGGGCAGCAACAAAAACCTGAGTGTAGGCGAAAACGTCTTTGACGTAACGGTAATCGCACAAGACGGCACGACTACCAAAACCTACACGCTAACGATAACCCGCGCGGCGGCAAGCACGGAGGTTAGCCCCACCCTGAGCGCGCTGGTAGTCTCCAACGGCGTTTTAAGCCCCACGTTCAGCCCCGCCGTAACCAGCTACACGGTGGAGGTGCCGAACAGCGTCAGCTCCATTACCTTGACAGCCGTATCCGAGTCCGGCGTTACCGTAACAGGCGCCGGAACAAAGCCGCTATCGGTTGGCGAAAACACATTCAACATTACGGTGCAGTCTGGCAGCAACCTCAAAACCTACACGGTAAGGGTTACGCGGCTATCGCTGAGCACAAGCGTGGAGGGCGAGTTGCAAGCGGAGGTATCGCTCTACCCCAACCCCTTTGCGGGTGCGCTGCACCTCACGGGCGCGGTGGGCTGCACGCTCACGGTTGTTTCCACCGGCGGCGCAGCAGTACACACCCAAAAAGTAACAAGCGCAACGGAAACCATCCGGCTGAAAAACCTGCCGTCGGGAATATACTTCCTCCGGCTGGAGAAAGACGGAAAGGTAAAAACGGTGAAAGCGGTAAAACAGTAGAGACGCACGGCCGTGCGTCTCGCCGCGTCTCACCTTTTCCCGTCACCCCTTCCCGTCATTCCGAGCGGAGTGCGCGAGGCACGAGCGCACGCAGTCGAGGAACCTCCCACCACAACGCACCCAAAAGGTTTGGTGGCAAGGTGGGAGATTCCTCGACTTCGCTCGGAATGACGGCGCAAGGAGGAATGAGGGCGCAAGTAAGAATGGCGGCGCAGTGGCGAATGACGGCGCAAGGTAGGAATAAGGGGGAGTGCATTGTCCAATAAAAAAAATCCAACTATTTCAGGTAATAATGCAACCGCAATATTTCCTTTTTGAGTAATTTTGCGGCAGATTTTAATCAAAAAAAATAACATGCAGAGGATTTATTCTAAACCGCGTTACGAAATACTTGATGGGCTGCGCGGTGTGGCGGCCGTAATGGTGGTAGCGTTTCATATCTTTGAAGCGCACTCAACAAGCCACTTCGACCAAATTATCAATCACGGCTACTTGGCTGTCGATTTTTTCTTTGTGCTGTCGGGCTTTGTGATTGGCTATGCTTACGACGACCGCTGGGCAAAAGGAATGTCAATCGGCACGTTTTTCAAGCGCCGGCTTATTCGCCTGCAACCGATGGTGGTTGCCGGTTCGCTGGTTGGCGCGGCTTGCTTCTACTTTCAAGATTACCCGATGTTTTACAAAATCCACGACACGCCGGCTTGGTTGATGCTTGCTGTAATGGCTATCGGAATGACGTTAATTCCGCTTGCGCCGGGCAAAATGGATATTCGCGGTTGGAGCGAAATGCACCCGCTGAACGGCCCCAGCTGGTCGCTGTTTTTTGAATACTGTGCAAATGTTTTTTACGGGCTCTTCGTCAGGAGGTTTTCAAAAGCATTACTTTCAATTTTAGTGATAATTGCAGGTATTGCGCTTGTTCATTTGGCGGTAACAAGTCCGAATGGCGACATAATCGGCGGTTGGTCGCTCAACGGCGAGCAGCTGCGCATTGGTTTTACGCGGCTGATGTATCCGTTTTTTGCAGGACTTTTATTGTTTAGAATTGGTAAGACTGGAAAAATAAAAAACGCTTTTCTTTGGTGCAGCTTACTGATTATTATTGTATTTTCAGCCCCAAGAATTGGCGACGAAATGCACCTTTGGGCAAACGGACTTTACGATTCGATGACAATCGTCTTTCTGTTTCCGCTTATTGTTTGGCTTGGCGCAAGTGGCGAAGTTACGGGCAAATACGCCTCAAAAATCTGTAAATTTCTGGGCGAGATTTCGTACCCGATTTACATCACGCATTATCCGCTGATTTACATTTACACCGGTTGGGTTTCAACGCCCAAAATACCGCTCGCAAACCCTGCCGATTTTGCTACATTTGTTAAGCCGACAATTATAGAAACCTTGCCTTTGGCTTTGTTGACATTTTTTGCAAGCATTTTGCTCGCGTGGGTTTGTCTCAAATCTTATGATTTACCTATAAGGAGATGGCTCACAAAAGTTTGGAGGTGAAAAATCTAATATAGCAATCATAAATAGCGCTAAATAATTTTGTTGCTGCTTCTTTTTGCCCAAAAAAAAGTACGTGCAACGTTAGTAATTTCGCTTGCCGACAGTAAAGGGCAAGCCCTGTGGGTTTTTGAAAAAATCTCCCCAATGCCTTTAATTTTCAACCCCTGCTTCGCATCATTATTCACTATTCATTATTCACTATTCATTATTCACTATTCATTATTCGCTATTCACTATTCATTAAATTCAAAAATTTCATGTATCTTTGCGCGAGATAATTTTTTCATGTTTCATAATAATTACACAAGCTAATGTCCACAACTTTCGTACTACTTCAGGCAGCGGAGCAAGAACAAATTGATTTTATCGAGCTCGCCATCAAAGGCGGGTGGGTAATGCTCCCCATTCTGTTGCTCTCCGTGATAGCGATCTTTATTTTCTCCGAGCGTTTTCTGGCCATCCATCGCGCCTCTAAAGTCGATAACCACTTTATGAGCAACATTCGCGAGTACATTTTGAGCAGCCGCACCGACGCCGCCATTGCGCTATGCCAAGCCAGCGCCATCCCTCAGGCGCACCTCATCGAAAAGGGAATTAAGCGCATAGGCGCTCCGCTAAGCGACATTCAAACCGCCATCGAAACCGAAGGCAACCTTGAGGTGGCAAGGCTGGAAAAAGGGTTGGCTATTTTGGCAATGATAGCCGGAGGCGCTCCCATGCTTGGGTTTTTGGGCACGGTTACCGGCATGGTGCGGGCTTTCTTCAACATGGCCAACGCGGGCAACAACCTCGACATTCAGCTGCTGTCGTCGGGCATATACGAGGCTATGGTAACGACCATCGCGGGGCTTATCGTCGGGGTCATCGCCTTTTTTGGCTACAACCTCCTTATATCGCAGGTGCAGCGCGTGGTATTTCAGCTTGAGGCAAGCACTATGGAATTTATGGACATGCTTTACTCCAAAAAACAGCGGAGCAGCGAGAGCGAAGTGGCAAGCTTCAAACCCGAAATCTGAAGCCCTGCCCGCCCCGCAGATACGGATAGTACGAAAAACCACTGAAATTTTTTGAATTTTAAATCGCATGGCAATTAAGCAAACCCTAAAGACGGATGTAGCGTTTAGCACAGCGTCAATGAGCGACCTTGTGTTTCTCCTCCTCATATTTTTCATGATTACCTCAACCATGATTAGCCCCAACGCGCTAAAGCTGCTGCTGCCGCAAAGTAGCAATCAGGTGCAGTCAAAACCGGCGGTGAGCGTGTCCATCCCCAAAAACAGCCCGTACCTGTACGTGGACGGCACAACCCCCGTTACCCTGTCGGAGCTGCCGATAAAGCTGAGCCAGCTGCTCGAGGGGCGGGAAGACCCCACAATCTCTATCTACGCTGAAAAAACAGTAACGATTGAGGAGGTGGTAAAGGTGATGAACGTTGCCAAAACCCACCGCTGGAAAGTTATTTTGGCCACCAGCCCCGAAGATTGAGTATAAATTTTACCCGTTTATAGCTAACTATGCAGCAGGATAAAACAAAAGGCGTGATTGCAACCGTGTTTTTTCACGGCATACTGCTTCTGATGCTCTTTTCGTGGGGGTACCGGAAACCTTTTCCGCCGCCTGCCGAGCTTGGTATTTTGATAAACTTTGGCGACGCGCAAACCGGAAAAGGCACGGAAGAGCCCCTAAAAACGGTGGAGACCGCCTCCCCGCAGCCGCAACACGCACCCGAGCAGGGAGAGCAGGAAACTCTTACGCAGGACTACGAAGAAGCTGTCTCCATTCCCAAAAAGAAAAAAGGAAAACGTAAAAAGGAAAAATCAACGCAGAGCGCCTCGCCGCAGCTCTCCGGGCAGCAACCGGACAATACGCCCCAAAAGCCTGTGGAGAAGCCGCGCGAGGTAAACCGCAACGCGCTCTTTCCGGGGCAGGGCACGGGCGCGGCAGCCTCGCAGGGGGAAAGCAGCAGCGCAGCATCCGGCAATCAGGGTGCGCCGGACGGGTCGCCGCACTCGCCCAGCTACGCAGGCAGCGGGCTTGGAGACATTAGCGGCGCCAGCCTTGCAGGTCGCAGCCTGAACGGTAAGCTCCCCGAACCCGACTACCGCATACAGCAGTCCGGGCGTGTGATTGTGCGCATCAAGGTGGACAGAGACGGCAACGTTGTGGAGGCAGAGGCAAGGCAGGAAGGCTCTACCATAATGGACGCCACCCTCTACGAGGCGGCAGAACGCGCAGCCCGCAGAGCAAAATTCAGCGCATCCTCCAACGGACCTCTCTTCCAAAACGGAATTATTACATACGTGTTCAAGCTGGGACAATAATTTTACATAATTACAAAATTTTCATAATTAACATGTGCTAATTATGAAAATTCTGTAGTTATGTGCTTAAATTCAAAAATTATGCAGGAAAAGCTCATCATACTTGATTTTGGCTCGCAGACTACGCAGCTCATAGGGCGGCGCGTGCGCGAAATGAATACCTATTGCGAAATTGTACCCTACAATAAGTTTCCGGCAAATGACGCAGGCGTAAAAGGCGTAATCCTTTCCGGCAGCCCTTTTTCGGTGTACGACGCTAACGCATTTAAGGCAACGCTGTCCGATTTTCGGGGGAAAATTCCGGTGTTGGGCATTTGCTACGGCGCACAGCTTATGGCGCACGAAGCCGGAGGCAAGGTAGAGCCTGCGGGAATGCGCGAGTACGGCCGCGCCAACCTGCAAAATATCGTCGGCAACGACGAGCTGCTGCGGGGCATTGCCAACGGCTCGCAGGTGTGGATGTCGCACGGAGACACCATTACCGCGCTGCCGCAAGGTTTTCACGTTGTGGCCTCCACAAGGGAGGTGCCAAACGCCGCCTACCGGATAGCAGGCGAGCAAACGTGGGGCGTGCAGTTTCACCCGGAGGTTTTCCACACGGAGGATGGGCCTGCGCTGCTGCAAAACTTTATCCGCATCTGCGGTTGCAGGCAGGACTGGACGCCGGCGTCGTTTATCTCAACCACCGTCGATTGGCTGAAGCAACAGCTGGGCAGCGACAAGGTGGCGCTTGCGCTCTCGGGAGGCGTAGATTCGAGCGTGGCGGCGGCGCTGCTCAACAAGGCTATCGGCAAAAACCTCACCTGCCTCTTTGTAGATAACGGCCTGCTGCGCAAAAACGAGTTTGGGGCGGTGATGGAAAGTTACGCGCACATGGGGCTGAACGTGATTGGCGTAAACGCCAAAGAACGCTTCTACGCCAACCTGAAAGGCGTATCCGAGCCCGAGCAAAAGCGCAAAATTATCGGCAAGGGATTTATTGATATTTTTGAGGAGGAGGCGCACAAGCTGCAAGGCGTGAGGTGGCTGGCGCAAGGCACTATCTACCCTGATATTATCGAGTCGCTTTCCATCACGGGCGTCACCATCAAGTCGCACCACAACGTTGGCGGGCTACCTGAAAAAATGCACCTGAAAGTAGTCGAGCCGCTCCGCCTGCTCTTCAAAGACGAGGTGCGCCGCGTGGGGCGCGAGCTGGGGCTTGACGAGGCGCTCGTTACGCGGCACCCGTTTCCGGGTCCGGGGCTGGGCGTGAGAATACTTGGCGAAGTTACCCCCGAAAAGGTGCGCATACTGCAAGAAGCCGACCACATTTTTATTCAGGGGCTGCGCAGCGACGAGCTGTACCACAAGGTGTGGCAGGCAGGCGCAATTTTGCTGCCGGTGCAGTCGGTAGGCGTGATGGGCGACGAGCGTACCTACGAAAACGCCATTGCCCTGCGAGCGGTGCTCTCCACCGACGGCATGACCGCCGACTGGGCGCAGCTGCCATACACATTCCTCGCCCGCATATCCAACGAAATTATCAACAAGGTGAAAGGCGTAAACCGCGTGGTGTACGACATCAGCAGCAAACCCCCCGCAACCATCGAATGGGAGTGAAATTTAATGATTAATGATTAGTGATTAATGATTAATGGGCTTACGCGCGAGGAAGGGATTGCTTTTATATAATTTCCAATGCTGTTGCCGGCTAAAATCCAATCGTACTTTTGTTTGTTTGAAAATCAAATTGTTGCATTACAAGGCGGTTGTTCTAAAACCTTTTCCCTTGTAGGGCATCCGTAGGGTGTTGCCCTACGCTAATGATTACGCCTTTTCAGGGCTTTGCATGGCGAGAATTGCCGCCGCCGAATTTCCGCACGGGGCGTAGTGGCGCTATTCGTATGGCATTTGCGTCTTTCATTCCGTAGGAATGAATGGCTCGGTAGAAAAGGGCAATGTTCTCGGCGCAACACATTCCGGTAGGAATGTCGGGTTGGGTGGCAGGGATGCTTTTCTACCGAGCGTTCCATCCCTAACGGGATGGCGCTTAAGAGTTGAGAGTTGTTGCTTGCGCCGAGCAAGTCCCGCGCCTTTGACCACCACAAGCCCCACGTGCGGCGCCTGCCCGCTCATGTGGGTAGCGTTTACGTATGCGGCGTGTTCGCCCGCCCAAATGTGGGCGTTTGTCCGCGCCGTGTAGCAAGTGGAAGCGTCGGGGTAGTTGTCGTTGAATGGCGTGTAAATTCCCACATCGAATAGCTGCACCGGCTGCTTTCCCGTATTGGCAAACAGGTATTCCTCTATCAGGTCGGTACCGTTGTGGCGGCGGGTAACGGTGAGGGTAACGCTGCCAAGCGCATACGCGCTCCTGCCGGGCTGAACGCTTTGCGGAGCTTCCCAGCTTTGCCGCAGAGTGTCGCCGCCGGCAATAACGGAAAAAAAGCCAAAAAAACCTCCCCATCAAACAGAATTATTGCGAGAGGCTTTTTGGTTGATGCAAAAATAGCTACCTTTGGCGGGCTTTCTTGTTCTCATCTTGGAAAGTAACGAGTCTTTTACTTATGAATATTACGATAAACAACCGTGAAGTACCGGTCGCGGAAGGCGAAACCCTTATTGAGGTTGCCCGTCGCGAGGGTTTTTCCGTTCCCTCGCTGTGCTACGCCGCCAATGCGCAGCACAGGTCGTCGTGCATGGTGTGCGTTGTAAAAAATTGCGCCACAGGGCAAATCATACCTTCATGCAGCGCTTTGGTCAGCGAGGGTATGCAGATAGAAACCGACAGCGAGGAGGTGAGGCTCACGCGCACCCTTTCGCTGGAGCTTCTGCTGAGCGACCACCGCGCCGACTGCGAAGCGCCGTGCCGCGTAGCCTGCCCCGCCGGGTTCGACGTTGCCGCCATGAACAGGCTTTACGACCGGGAGCGCTACGAAGAAGCCCTTGAGCTGCTCCGCGACAGCCTTGTTATTCCGGCAACGCTCTGCTACATTTGCGCCGCCCCGTGCGAAAAAGTGTGCCGCAGGGGAGACCTCGGCAGCGCTGTAGCCATTCGCGAGGTGAAAAAGGAGCTGGTTAGCAAGGCTGCGGCGAAAAAAATACGGCAACCTGCAAGTAACGGCGTTAGCGTTGCCGTGATTGGCGCAAACCCTGCCGGACTTTCGGCGGCGTACCACCTGCGCAAGCAGGGCTACGAGGTAACGGTGCTCGACAAATTTTCGTCTATTCTTGCGCCGCATATTCCGGCAGAGCAAGTTCCGGCGGATACGCTCAGCTTGGAGGTAGAAGCGCTAAAGGCAATGGGGATAGCGTTTACCTGCTCGGCGGAAAATCCCCAACCGGACGAGTATCGCGGCGTTGTTGCTGCCGTGCACAACAACCCCGACCCCCAATGGGTAGCTCCCGCTACCAAGTCAAAACAGCCTGCCCGCTTGGTGCTCGAGGGGCGCAGGATGGCGGAGCAGCTGCACGCCGCGCTGTCGCCGGACAAAAAGGCCACAGCGGGGCAGGACGCAAAAATGTTCAACTCCGCATACTCCCGCTTTAGCGATTCCGAAAAAAGAATATTGGCGGCGCAGCAGCTCGAGCGCGGCAACCGCAGCGCCTGCCTGTACTGCGATTGCGATAAAAAAGTTGCCTGCAAGCTGCGCCGGTACGCTACGGAGTACGGCATAAAAAGCAGCCGGTACGCCAAAAGCAGCATCTGTGAAGCCCTGAAGCGGCAGGCGGCAGGCGAGGGTATGTGGTTTGAGCAGGCAAAGTGTATCAAGTGCGGCTTGTGCGTGTACAACAGCAACAACGGGTTTACCTTCAAGAATCGGGGATTTGTAATGCAGGTAGCGCTGCCCGAAGAAAGCGTTGGCAACGTGACAAAAAACCTTGCAGACCTCTGCCCAACAGGTGCGCTGACGCTTTAGCACGCAGATGAAGCCGCTTTACAAAGCCGGAGAAGTCTGCGTAAAGCTGCCTAATCCGTGTGCTGACGACGCTGCCAAATAATCAAACCTAACTTTTAGCATACTTCAATGAAGCATTTTGTAATACTGTTCTTCCCTCCGCTCCTGCTATGGGGATGCGTGGGCAGCTCCGCCGACGACAGCAAGCGGAGTAGCTGGCTGCTGTTTCGCGGAGACGCTGCGCTAAGCGGCTACACGGACGTGCAGCTGCCGGAAAATCCGGCGTTGCTGTGGAGCTACAAAAGCGGCGCGCGAACATCCTCTTCGCCGGTGGTGTACAACAAAACGGCGTACTGGTGCGACAAGCGCGGCAAAGTCTATGGCGTAAACGCAGCGGGGCAGCTCGCCTTTAGCTATGATTTTAAAACCGCTGTGGAGGCAACGCCTGTGGTTTACGATTCGACGCTCTACATAGGCCGGATAGACGGGTTTATGAGCGCCATCTCGCTGGAAAGAAAAGATACGGTTTGGAATTTTGAAACTATGGGGCAAATATCGGCTTCGCCGGCCATTGGCCTGTTTGAGGGACGTGAGGCCGTAGTTTTTGGCAGCTACGACAGCTACCTGTACTGCGTGGACCGGCAAAGCGGCAAAGAAATGGGGCGGTTTGAGTCGGGTTACTACATCAACGGGGCGGTGGCGCTGTGGGAAGAGCACTTTGTGTTTGGCGGCTGCGACGCTTGGCTGAGGATAATCAACGGCGCAACCGGAATGCCCTCCGACTCCGTAAAGCTGGAAACCTACATTCCCGCCTCGCCTGCCATTGAGGGCGGGTGTTGCTACATTGCCGACCATTCGGGTAACGTGTATGAGGTGGTGTTTGAAAAAGGGAAAATAATCCGCTCCAAAAAGATGGTAGCGGCAACCGACGAGAGCGCTACGTTCGTTTCCGTGCCTGCCGTGTCAAAAAAAACGCTGTTCATCCTTTCGGACGACCGCCATCTTTACGCCATTAGCCGCAAGGATGGCAGCATCCGGTGGAAGTACCTGCAAAAAGGCGCTTCGGGCGAAAGCTCGCCGCTGGTGTGCCGCGACAAGGTCATAACCTGCTCCAAGAGCGGCGTGGTAACCGTGCTGGATGCGGCAAGCGGCGAATGTCTGTGGGAGTACGACACGGGCGAATACATCACGGCAAGCCCGGCAGTTATTGAGGGTGCATTTTTTATACTCACGACAAAGGGAACATTGCTATGCTTTGGACCTGCCTGAAAGACAGATTTTCCACATCCGCAGGTCGCCGGAGATGGCGCGGCGGGGGCGGTTCGCGAACCGCCCCTTGCCTGAACGCACGCCTCTCCGTCATTCCGAACGAAGTGAGGAACGGGGATTGTAGCTCTTAACCCTAACAAAGATTATATGCGCCCCCCCTTATTTTCCCCAAGCCCCCTTAGTAGCGTAAAAAGCACGTAACCCATACCAACCCTTATTCTCAAATCTCAATCCCCAATTCTCAATTATCAATTATCAATTCTCCCACTATCCTCACCTCTCCCAGCAGCCCCGCCTCTTGAAGCGGGAGGTTGTGGAGCTGTTTTTCGGGGACGATAGTCCAAATGCTGCGCCGGTCTTCCGGCAGAGCATACTCCCTAATGAGGCGGTTTGCCCACGTGTTGGCAACCTCTATACTTAGCGTGTTGCTGCCAACGCGCAGCGCATCGGTAATATCCACGCGGTAGGGCGGCGTCCACGCCACGCCGCAGGGCTTGCCGTTGAGGGTAACTTCGGCAAGGTTTGCCACCCGCCCCAAGTCGAGCCAAAGCTGTTTGGGAAGATGGCTCGGCACGCTCCACGTAAAGGTTTGCGTGTAGCGTGCCGTACCGGAGTAGTAGCGGATGTTGGGGTTAGCGTGGCTTGTCCAGCTCTTCAACGTTGAAAAAACAGCAACGTTATCTTCGCCTGCCAGCTTTTTATCAAACGATACGCTCCACGCTCCATCCAAGTAGAGTAGCGACGTCAGCGCAAGCGAGGGAGAGAAAATGTTGCTTTGCGCCGTATCCGGTTTCTTTGCCGTTTTCTTTCGGAAGACCACAAAAACAGAGCCATTCTCCGGCAGGCGAATTTGCAGCGTCGTATGGCTATTTTCCTGCTTGCAGTCAACGTAGGCAGCGATACTTCCCGTTACGGCGTCCCACAGCTCGGGCTGAGCATTTGTGGTGCGCAAAGACACGGTTAGCGTACGCTCTTCGGCTTTCTGGTTTGAAATAAAGTAAATATCCACGCTATCCGAAGCGCGGTGCGCCCACGCAACTTTTGCCGCGTATTTGCCGTTTTCGCTGATGGCGGCGTCGCGCGCAAGCCCGAGCTGGAAAAAGCTGTCGGCGTAGTAGGGCAGCTTCACCACGCGCCCTTTGCCCAGATTTTTCACGTAAATTCTGCCCAATACCTCGTCGCGCTCCTCCACAAAGCCTTCACCCCAGATTTGCGCCGCCACGCGCCGTACTATTTTATCGTTTGCCGCTGCGTCGTCAAGTCCTGTTGAGCGCTCCGGCGTGGCTCCCACCAGCACGGTAGCCCCCTCTTTGACAAGCGAAAGTAGCCGCACGGCAACCTTTGCGCTCATCAGGTCGGGGTTGGGGACAAGCGGGTTGTCCTGCGGCAAAATCAGCATGGCGTAGCTGGCGCCGCCGGGCAGCACGATACGCCCGTTTTCTACCCGCGCCAAGCGCAACAGCGCATCTCTGTTGAACGAATCGTACTTGTAGCCGCGCAGCATATCCGTGTAGTCTTCGGGGTTGGCAGAGTTGGCCGAGCTGAGCACACCGGCAGGGATTTCGCGAACAGGCTCGCCGACATTCGCCAGCCGCTGCACCTCGCGCTCTACCATCTCCTGGCCAACGATGCCCGGCAAGGTTGTCGCCAGTCTTTCCGGCAGCATAGCCCGCGCAGGCAGCTCCTCGCCGGTGAACACGGCAATATCCGCTACCGGCTTGCCGTGCTGGAGCAATACCTGACAACGCTGCGCGTACTCTACCCACGCGCGTCCAAGCTTCCACCACGTCTGGTCGCGCTGAAAGTACAAGCCAATGCCGTTTAGCGTTACGCCCGGCTGCCTGTCCATAAACGGGTTGTGGGCAAATACATGGTACGCCAAGCGGTTCACGCCGCTTGCGTACGCCCTGTCGCCAAGCGCCTTGAGCATTGCCGGATGCTCGTCCCACCTTAAGCGAAGCTGCGTGAAGCCTTCGGCTTGGACAATATTTTTTCCGTAAATATGTGCGCCCGAAACAGCGTCGAGCATATCGTTGGGCTTGTCATGCGTGGGGCTGTTGAGCCAAAATTCGCCCATCGGAATATCCACATTCTTGTAGTGCGCCATGCCATCGCTCGCCATAGTGGGCGCAACGCACTCGGCGCTAAAGGCGCAGCCTGCCTTGTGTGCATTCTCCTGCATGACGGCATAAAAATTATCTACTACCAACTCGGAGACTGTTTGCCGCAAGTCGTACAGAAAACGCTCCGAAAAATCTGCGCTTTCTACGGGCAAGCCCGACATAACAGGCAGCCACGTCATCATATCGTACCCCCTGCGCTTCCTGAACTCCCTGCGCAAAACCGGCGACCAGCTTTGGCTGCCGCACTCCCAGCTATCGACATGGAACCCCTTGAGCACGCGACCGGACAGCTCTGTCCCCACTTGACGAATAATTTCTCCAAACCAGCTGTCGAACTGTAGCTGGATAGCCTTTTTGTTGAACTTGTCGCACTCCAGCCCCGCGCCTGCGCCGCCGGTGGCGTTGGTATGCCCGGTGGAAGTGTGCCCCATGCGAAGGATTGTCCACCTGCCTGCGGGAACATTCCACGCCAAGCGACCATTTTTTAATTTCGAGGTCAGATTAATAATGCTGCTTAAGGGTATGCAAACGCTATCCGGCGCTTGCTCCGGCGTGGTGCGCCTGCTCACGCGCCACACGCGGGCAGACTTCCCCTCGTGCTGGTTAATGCTCGCCTCGCCCAAAAGCTCAAGACGCTTCAGCTTCAGGTTGGGCTTCCACTTTGCAGCGTCCAAATCCTCGCCGCCCGGCTCAGCGCCGGACTTGTTGAACACAAAGCGAAAGTAGCGGGCAGTGGCTGCCGGGATGCTGTGGGTAACGTCTTCGTCGGTATTTTGCCAGCCGTGGCGCGGCGGCTGTAGGCGTACCAACGGGCTAAAGTCAACGCCGTTGTCGCTCGTCTCCACCATAAGGCGCTGCGCCTGATAGCTGTTGCCCTGTATGCCGACAATAATCGTACGGCAGGTGAAAGGCTTCTCAAACTCGTACAAAATCCAGCTGGAGTCGCTGCTGCGAAATTCCCCCTTGCCATCCTTCTCCACCAAAAATTGCGGATTGACGTTTGGCAGCGATGAGGTAACTTTTGGAGCGGTTGCTGCGGTCGAAAATTCAGCGCCCTCCGGCGCAGGGAAAGCGTACACGGCAATATCCCTGTAGTATCCCCTGTAGCTTTCGGGCTGCGCAAGCGTATCGTTGAAAACCTGCCCACCCTCTACGGTCGTCTTTGTCCACACAACTTTTTGCATTGACAACTCCGGCGTAATCCATGTCCCTCCTGCCAGCGCAAACCCGTCGCAATCGTGCATGGCAATTTTCAGCCCAAGCCGGTCGGCTTCGCGCATGGCGTGGCGCACCATCTCCCACCATTCGGGCGAAAGCTGCTCTACGGGAGGGTCGATAAGCGGCGGATTTTTTGCGCCCAGAATGGGCATGAGGTAGGCTCCGCCAATGCCTGCCTGCCGCATCGCTTCAAGGTCGGCGGTAATACCTTCGCGAGACACGGCGGCGTGCATCCAATACCAAAACACCCAAGGCTTGGCGGACTCCGGCGGATTTTTAAAATCATCCTCAAGGTCGGTATTCCGGCTAACCGGCCGGCTTACGCACGAGGAAAGAAGCAAAAAAAGTGAAGAATAAAAAATGAAGAATGATAACTTTGCCATTTACTTTACATCTTAAGGTTGCTGGTTTTTATTCGCTTTGCTTTCATACTCATTTCATCTGTTTTGAGCAGCTTGTCCGGCGTTAAGAAGAATGTGTAATCATAATTTCGCGCCGGAATTTGGTACTGTTCCAGCGGAGCTGATATTTCGCTCCACGTATCGTTACCGCCTACGCCCATCTGCCGCAGGTCTATGTTCAGCACAATGTAGCCTGCGTCCTTGAGCTCACTGGTGTGCCGCGCTTTGTTTATCGCACTTTCGGTCCACGGCCATGCGCTCACGCTTAGCAGGCTGTCGGCGGCAATGAGCAGCCCCTCGCCTTTGCTGCCGGACAGAAACA
>JAITAP010000137.1 GCA_031284065.1 Prevotellaceae bacterium | reverse complement strand
AGACCTCACCCCTGCCCCTCTCCAAAGGAGAGGGGTGCAGCAACGGGACGTTCGGCGCAAGCCAACTCCTTTTGCAACGGGACATTTTCGGCGCAAGCCACCCCTCTCCTTTGGAGAGGGGCAGGGGGTGAGGTCTTTTGCGCTACGCGCGGTGAGACGCACGGCGTGCGTCTCTACATGCTACGCGCGGCAGGGCGCAACAAATACAACAACAATTCAACTTTACAGGCTATGGCAAAGCTTCGCTTTGAGGAGGTAAAATCGAGCTATGAGCGCATTATGTCCGACTTGAAAAACAAAATATACAAGCCGGTGTACTTGCTTATGGGCGAAGAGCCGTACTACATAGACTTGGTATCGGGCTATATTCAGGAGAATGTGCTGAGCGAATCCGAAAAAACGTTCAACCAAACGGTGCTCTACGGCCGGGACGTGAGCGCAAAGGCGGTGATTGAGGCTGCGCGACGCTTCCCCATGATGAGTAGCTGCCAAGTGGTGATGGTGCGCGAAGCCCAGCTCATTAGGGATATTGAGAAGCTGGAGATTTACGTCGGCAATCCGCTTAAATCTACCATCCTCGTTATTTGCTACAAAGGAAAAACGGTGGACAAGCGCACCTCGTTCTACAAGCAGGCCGCCAAAGTTGGAGAGGTATTTGAGTCTGCCCCGCCTTACGAAGAAAGGCTCCCCGACTGGATTATCAGCTACCTCAGCTCCAAGCAGCGCGCCATCGACGCGGTGGCCGCCAAAATTTTGGCGGACTATCTGGGCGCCGACCTGACCAAAATCGTAAACGAGCTCGACAAGCTGGCGGTGGTCGTGCCCCCAAACAGCAAAATTACCGCAGAGCACATTGAGCGTAACATTGGCGTCAGCAAAGATTACAACAATTTTGAGCTCTGCAACGCCGTTACCACAGGCGATGTGCTCAAAGCCAACCGTATCATTATGCACTTTGAGCGCAACGCAGAAAAAAATCCGCTATCTGTGATAGTGAGCCAGCTGTTCTCAACGTTTTGCAAAATCTTTTTGCTGCACATGCTCAGGGCAAAGTACAAAAACGGCAGCATCCCGCCCGCCGAAGTGCAGGGCGTAATGGGCATTAACATGTATTTTTGGCGAAATTACGAGGCGTCGGCACGGCGGTTTTCGTCCACCAAGTCGGCAGAGGTTATTGCGCTGCTGCGCGAGTTTGACATGCGCGGCAAGGGCTGGAACAACGCCTCTACCGGCTACGGCGACTTGCTGCGCGAGCTCACCTACAAAATAATGCACTGACAACACGCAAATCTGCTCTATGACTATTACCCTTATAATTCTTACCGTTTTGGTATCAATAGCGGCGTTTAAGCGGCGCGATATTTTCGACAAGCTGCTGCTATCGCCCTACCGCGCGGTGCACCGCAGGGAGTGGTACCGTATCGTTACGCACGGCTTTGTTCATGCGGACTACGTTCACTTGGCGGTGAACATGATAGTGCTGTACTCGTTTGGCGGAGCTGTGGAAAAGACCCTTGACGCGCTGCAAGCGGAGGGAGTAACCTCCGTGCCCATGCTTCACTACGCTGTGCTCTACTTTGGCGGCATGGCAATAGCTACCGTAACGACCATTACCAGACACAAGGACGCTCACGACTACTCGGCGGTAGGCGCGTCGGGGGCGGTGAGCGCCGTGCTGTTTGCGTTCATCTTTTTTCAGCCGTGGAGCATGCTCTACCTCATGGGCGTTATTCCCGTGCCGGGCATTGTTTTTGGCCCGCTCTACCTCTGGTATTCGTCCTACATGGGCAAACGCGCCGCCGACAACGTAAACCACGATGCGCACTTTTACGGCGCTATTTTCGGGTTTCTTTACCCGATAGCCATAGCCCCGCAGCTGCTGTGGCATTTCGTGTACCAGCTGATGAGGTGGTAAGCCGTGAAAAGAGAGCTCACGTATATCGTAATTTTTTATGCAAAAAGCCATTTTTCTTGACCGCGATGGGGTAATCAACAGCAACGAGGGGCATTACTACGTGTACCGGAAGGAAGATTTTACGCTCACGCCGCGCCTTGGCGAATGTCTGAAAAAGCTGCAAGACGCAGGCTTCCTGCTCATCGTCGTCAGCAACCAGAGCGGGGTGGCGCACGGGCTGTACGGCTTGCCGGAGGTGGAGGCGCTCAACAGCCTCTTGCGCGAGCAAGTGGCTGCGTTTGGCGTGCAGCTGACGGAGTTTTACATTTGCACGCACCACCCCAGCGTTGGGAAGTGCCTGTGCCGGAAGCCGCTGCCGCTGCTTGTGCAGAAAGCCATGTCGCGGTACGACGTTGACGCTTCGCGCTCCTACTTTATCGGCGACCGCGAAACCGACATGCAAACGGCGCACAACGCCGGCATTAAAGGAATCCTCGTTGAGGCAAACGCGGGAATTGCAAACGCGGTGGAAAATATCTTGAATTTTAAATTTACATAATTGCAGAATTTTCGGGATTTACATGTAAATTTTGAAAATCCTGTAATTATGTGAATTTGATTTGTATATGGCATCCTAAATCTATAATCTATAGCAATGCTATAAAAATAATTATTTTTGCGACTAAAAAGACTATGTTATATTCAGAAAAGGAAACGGTTCTTAGCGGCATACGCTCTACGGGAAACCTTCATTTGGGCAACTACTACGGCGCGTTGCGCAACTTTGTGAAAATGCAGGAGAGCAACCGCTGCTTCTTCTTCATCGCCGACCTGCACTCGCTCACCACGCACCCCAACGCCGCCGATTTTCACGGCAGCGTACGCCAAATCTTGGCGGAGTACCTGGCCGCAGGCTTAGACCCCCAAAAATGCACCCTCTACGTGCAGAGCGACGTGCCCGAAATCTCGGAAATGTACGTGCTGCTCAACATGCTTGCCTACGTGGGCGAGCTGGAGAGAACGGCCTCGTTTAAGGAAAAAGTACGCAAACACCCGCAAAATGTGAACGCCGGTCTGCTCACCTACCCCGTGCTCATGGCAACCGACATCCTCATACACCGTGCGCACAAAGTGCCCGTAGGCAAAGATCAGGAACAGCACTTGGAGATAACCCGCGTGTACGCCCGCCGGTTCAACAACATGTACGGCGCAAAGCTCTTCCCCGAGCCTGACGCCTATAATTTTGGCGGCGAACTCATCAAAATCCCCGGGCTTGACGGAAGCGGAAAAATGGGCAAAAGCGAGGGAAACGGGCTCTTCCTGACAGACGACGAAGCGACGATACGCAAGAAAGTAAAAAAAGCCGTAACCGACACAGGCGAAAAATCCGACGCCATGAGCGAGCCGGTCAAAAATCTTTTCACCATAATGGAGGTGGTTTCTACGCCCGAAGTGGTCCGCTTCTACAAAGAAGCGTACGCGAGCGGAGGTATTCGGTATGGCGATATGAAAAACCAGCTCGCCGACGATATTTGCAGCGTTACCCTGCCCATCCGCGCCCGAATACTCGACATTTTGCAAGATGAAGCTTACCTCCACAGCGTGCGCAAAAACGGCGCGGAAAAAGCCCGCGAAAGCGCCGCCGCCACGCTACGGGAGATGAAAAGGATAATGGGATTTAAAGCCGTTGAAAATTGAAAGTTGAAAGTTGCTTGCGGCGCAGGCAACTTTCAATTTTCAATTTTTACATAATACCGCGCTTCGCGGCGCAAGCAACTTTCAACTTTCAACCGATTTTCTTCCCATGCAAATCATGCGTAGCCTGTGGAACGATTCAGCCCGCAACTGTGCGCTGGAGGAACGCCTGCTGAAAGAGCGCAGCGACGATACTCTGCTGCTGTACATCAACTCGCCCTCCGTAGTTGTGGGGAGACACCAAACGATAGCGGCGGAGGTTGACGAACAGTTTTGCGCCGAGCGGCACATTCCGGTGGTGCGAAGAATTTCGGGAGGCGGCGCTGTTTACCACGACGAGGGAAACATCAACTACGCCTTTATCGTGAATACGGGCGGTGCGCTCGCGCTCGACCGCGATTTTACCGCCCCTATGGTGGCGGCGCTACGGGCGTTTGGGTTGGACGCTGTTGCCGGCAGCCGAAAAGAGATACGGTGCGGCGGGTACAAAATTTCGGGAACAGCCTCGCACGTTTCGGGCAGCCGGCAGCTCTTTCACGGCACGCTGCTCCACAACGCCAACCTGCAATGGCTTGAGCGCGCGCTCAAGGGCAACCCTGCGCTGCGAAAAAAAGGTATCCCATCCATCCCCGACAAGGTGGCAAACATTGCCCCGCTGCTGCCTGCCCACGAAACAACCGAGCAATTCCTGCGGCGAATAGCCGACTTTTTGCGGCGCGAGTTCCAAATGGCGGAGCCACTGCCCTGAATTTTCCCCCGTCCGTGCTGCGTAAAACACATTTTCACGTACTTTTGTGTAACAAATTTCGCGCTGCTTCGTCTTCCTGTCGAAACAGCGTCAATCAACAAAAAACAACTTGCCTCTATCTGAATGGATAAAACCGGTTTTAATCAAATGGTAGCGCAGCTGAGACCCAAGATGTACCGTTTTGCTCTCGCCTTTGTCAAGCGGCGCGATGAAGCCGAAGACGTGATTCAGGATGTGAGCATGAACCTTTGGAAAAGGCGGACAAGCTTAGGCTCGGTGCGAAGCGTGGAAGCGTATGCAATGAGCGCCGTGAAAAACCGCTGCATGGACTACCTGCGCTCCATGCAAGGCAAAACCGACGAGCTGACCAAGTCTGCCCACACCGCGCATGAGCAAACGCCCTACGCAAGCGTAGAGCAAGCCGACATGGTGGCGCAGGTCAAAAAGCTGATAGAAGGCTTGCCGGTGCAGCAGCAAATGGTGATTCGCCTGCGCGACGTTGAGGGCTACGAGCTGGACGAAGTAGCAGAGATACTCGGCATGAGCGAGGGCGCGGTACGCACCGGCCTGTCGCGCGCGCGGCAAAAAATACGCGAACAACTTTTTAAACAGTAGCAGCTATGGATGAACAGAAAATAAAGGCGTTGCTTGAGCGGTACTTTGACGGGGCTACCTCGCTGCCTGAGGAGCAGGAGTTGCGGCGTTTTTTCGCCAAAGGCAACGTGCCGGCAACGCTAAAACCCTACAGCGCATTATTTGCCTTTTACGCCCACGAAAGGGCGGTAACCTGCCCCGCGCCGACGGGCAGCGGCAACGCCCTCAGGCTGCGCCGGTGGACGCTTGCGGCAACGGCCGCCGCCGCCGCTGTAGCCCTGATGGTAACCCTCAAGACGCTTGCGCCAACGCAAGACGGCTACACCTACTACGTGGACGGCAAGCGGGTGTACGACAAGGAGGCCGCCATGCAGCTCGCCGACGCCAAGCTGCAAATGCTTGCCGCCTCCATGCAGCACGCCAAGGCAAGCATGGAGCCCTTTGAAAAGCTGCACGACGCAAGCCGGAGCCTTGAACAGCTGGACAAAATCCGCCAAATGCTCCGGCAAGCGGATAACATGATTTTTGTTACCTCTACAACCAAATAACTAAATAAAAACATGCTAAAAATGAAAAAGGCCATAAACCTGCTTATGCTTGCTGCGCTGATGAGCGCGGCGGCGGCGAACGCTTACGGACAAAAAATCGTCCCCGAAGACTCCGTCCCCAAGATTTTGGACGCTTACGAAGAAAAGGAAGGCGTGGAGTCTATCACCATTTCCCCAACCATGCTGGCAATGATGAAAAACGGCAAGGCGCAGGACCGGAACACAAAGGAGCTGCTCTCCAAAATTATGGAGCTGCGTATCCTTAACGTTACAAGCGACGGGCTGGCGGAAAAGCTGACGTCGGAGCTAAAGCCTGCCCTGCAAAAGAGCTACACGCAAATCATGAAGGCAAAGATGACAAACGAGCGCATGTCGCTTTACGCCCAAAATCCCCCCGCAATCGCCGGAGACAAGCGGGTAAGCGCGTTGCTCGTCATCATTTTTGGGCAACAATCCACCTCCATTATGTACCTGTCCGGCGACATTGACGCAAGCCTGACGGAGGCCGTAATGAGCGGAAAAATCGGCGTTTCGGGAAGTCGCGACAAAAAAAACTAATCAACAAAATATATAAAAATGAAAAAGACCATCACCACTCTCTGCCTCGCCTGCCTTGCAGGAGGCACAGCCGCTGCGCAAACGTCCGTCAGAATAGGCAGCTTGGAAATTACTTTCAGGAAAAACGATACGACCTACGAGCATGTCGCGCACGAGCGCCTGCTACAGGTAAACCCGCCGAAGAGTGACCCAAAACCCCAAAGAAGCCCGTACTACAAGAGTAAAAGCACAGGCTTTATCGGGTTCGGGTTCGCAGTTCCCGGCGACGGCAGCGGCTACTACGCCGTCAGGGGCGGCAACTCCTACAACTTTGACCTGGGGTGCCGCTGGTACACCCACTTCAACAGCAGGCTGGCCGCAGGCGGAACGTTTCAGTACTCGTTCTACCACTACCGCCTGAAGGATGCGCTAAGCGATTCGGTTTTCAGGGCAGCGGTTATCGGCTCGTCCCCGCTGCCATACGCAGCCGGCGAAATCAAAAAGCAGGCGTTCCGCAGCAACAACCTTGCGCTGGGCGTATTTACCCGCTTCTACCTTATTCCCAAAAAGCACTACCTCGACTTGGGCGTTCAGGGCGATTGGGCGTTCAGCCGATTCTACAAGCTGTACTACCCCTACGACGGCAAGCAAAATTTCCACGAAGACGATATGTTCAACGCATTCACGGCCTCTGCGGTAGCGCAGATAGGGTGGGAAAGCTTTGCCATTTTTGCCCGCTACCGCCTGACGGACGCTTTTAGCGGTGCACTCCCCAAAGACCTCCCGGCGCTCTCCATCGGGATTAGGCTGGAGTGAGAATTGAGTAAAGATATTTTTTGTACTTTTGCGTCCGGTAAATTTCGCTGTACACACTTGCGCAAGCGCATGGCGCTTGCCGTAAAACACGCTACAAAATGTTTGAAAATTCTGAATTTTTTCCGCTGGTGGATACCGACGGAAAGGTAACGGGCAAGGCGACCCGCGCCGAGTGCCACAGCGGTAGCAAGCTGCTGCACCCGGTGGTGCACCTCCACTGCTTCGACAGGCAGGGGCGGATATACCTGCAAAAACGCTCCGCGCACAAGGACACCTACCCGGGGCTGTGGGACACGTCGGTGGGCGGCCACGTGGAGTTCGGAGAGGAGGCCGGTACGGCGCTGATTCGAGAGGCGGACGAAGAGCTCGGGCTGCGCAACATTACTTTCTTTTTTTTGTTCCGGTACGTTTGCGAGTCGGAGGTTGAGCGCGAGCTGGCGTACGTTTACTACGCTACCCTTGCGTCGCCTCCGCACCCCGACGGGGATGAGGTGAGCGAAGGTCGCTTCTGGAGCATGGAGGAGGTGTTGGCCGCGCTGGGAAAAGGCATTTTTACGCCCACTTTCGAGGGGGAATTTCACCGTGCGCTACAGGGTAAGGAAAATTTAGTTGTCAGAGCTTAGGGCTCCCCCTTTGAATTTTATGCACACTTCCACTACCGCGCTCCTGCTTCTGTTGGGGGCTATAGCCAACGCTCAAGCCATACCGCCCAAGCAAGAGAACTCTTTCAGGGTAATGACCTATAACGTGAGGAATTGCACCGGAATGGACAGCATTACCGACTACCGGCGCGTGGCGAATGTAATCAACCGCGTGCAGCCCGATGTGGTTGCCGTACAGGAGGTGGACAGCGCCACCGTGCGCAGCGGCAATGCGTTTGTCCTGAAAGAGCTTGCCGAGCGAACGCAGCTGCACGGAATATTTGCACCCGCCATTGATTTTCAGGGCGGAAAATACGGCGTTGGTATTCTCTCAAAGGAAAAACCTTTAGGATTTAGGCAGGTCGCGCTGCCCGGAGAGGAAAAGCGCACGCTTTTGATAGCGGAGTTCGGCCGGTACTTCGTTTGCTGCACTCACCTTGATGTGGAGCAAGAAAGCAGGAAGCGCGCCATCCCGCTTATCCTTGAGGCCGTAAAAGATGTGCAAAAACCGCTCATTTTGGCGGGAGACATGAACGCAGAGTACGGCGACCCCGAGCTGGCTGCGCTGGGCAAAAAATTTACCCTCCTGAGCGACTACCAAAATGGCACTTTCCCCGCCGACAGCCCCACGCAGTGTATTGATTTTATCTTTGGCTACGGCAACAATCGCTACACCGCGCTTACGCAAGGCGTGCTGAACGAGCCGGTAGCCTCAGACCACCGCCCGCTGTACGTGGACGTGAGAATTGAGTGAGAGAAAATAGCGCACCCGTCATTCCATCCATCAGCCCGTCATTCCGAGCGAAGCGAGGAACCTCCCACCCCACCACCGTCCCTTTTTTTGGTGCGTAGCGTGTAGAGACGCACAGCGTGCGTTTCAGCGACGACCGGTTACCCCACAGGGAAAAGGCAAGACGGTAGCGTAAAACCTCATTTTCACCTAATTAAAAACAGCAGAACAAGCTCAGTAGCAGGGGACAAATTATAATACCCCCGACCTCATCACTTAATTCAATCACCTCGTAATGAGGCAATTATGTTGATTGGATATTTACAACGCTCTTGCTACTGAGGTTGTTTTGTTAAGACAATTAGGTAGAAATGAGGTGTTTACGTAGATACTTATACCCCTCGAATTTACAGAATTACAGAATTTGCAGAATTTACAGATTTTGGCGGCATAAAAAAAACGGCGTTGTAACTCGTGCTACTAACGCCGCTTCTTTCTTTAGGGAAGTAGAAGACACTAAGGCAAAAGGGCTGGAGAGGCGTTGCAGGCAACACCTCCGCGTCGGACTATTTATAGCTCATAGTTTTCTTTTTGTCTTGCAAAAAAAAGAAAATTCCGCCTGCGCAGGCTATTAAAATCATACCGCTAAATGTAATTGCTGCTGCTGTCATTGTTTTTTACCTATTAAAATTAATCCTATTCCTAACATGATGCATACGGTTACAAAACCGAAAACACATAATAAAATGTCGTTTTTGATATTGCCAAATAACGTTGAAAACACAATTGC
>JAITAP010000054.1 GCA_031284065.1 Prevotellaceae bacterium | reverse complement strand
TTTTTTGACCGGAGGGAGCAACTTTCTGGGCTTTTTCAGGCGCTCTTTGCGCAGCTCCGCCATGCCTTGCGCATACTCGAACGAGTAGGCGCCCTTGTGGTTGGCGTTTCGCTTCAGCTCCCGGCATATTACGGACTTGTCCTTGCCGATAGCCGCTGCCATCATTTTTGGGGTACACCCCTGCCTGTGCATCGCAGAAATTGTGTACCTTTGCTCACGGGATAAATATACTTTTTTCATAACAACGTAAAAGTAGAAATTTTTCCTAAACGTTCATCGAGGGCATGCCCTCGATGAACGTTTTTTACTTTAAAGTTGCATTTGTTAGTTGAAATTACCCGTCCGCTTCGTCGCGTCGAGCAAAGAGGGGCTCTCCAACCCTTCCCGCCATTCCGACCGAAGCGCGTGAGGCGCGAGCGCGCGGAGCGGAGAACCTCCCGCCGTTTCTCCCCGTCGTTCGGTGGTAGCGAGGGCGAAATTTTTGCTTCGCTCAAAATGGCGGGGAGCGCACGCTCTTCCCCGCAAGTAAAGCTTGGCCGTATTCGCTGGGGTAATGGGTAGAAATGAAGTGGCTCTTGCTACGCAAAGCCCCGCAGAGACGACGCTTTGGGAGCGACAGCTCAGCGGCGCCCCTGCGGAATTTTGGCGGCTGCGTAGCGTGAGTGAGGTAAATAAAAGCAAAATGCAGCTACGCTACGCACTTTGCCGTCGGCATATCTCAATTGTAATTGATTTTTGTTACTTTTGTACCCGGAAAACCGTAAAAGTGATTGGCGAGACAAGTTAGCAGGTGCGACAAAACGCTCTCACGGCGGGAGAAAGCACGGCAAAACAAATTCCAAACATGTAAAATAGAAGCTTCATTTATGGGCAGGAGCAAGAAAGACGGGCACAGCTACATGCAAGCTGTGGGAATAATCAAGAAAATTGACGATATTCCGGCGCTGAAGGATGAGCTAATCACGCTTGGCGACGGTAAAACCCACAGGGAAATGTCAAAATACGGCTTGCTGTTGGCTGAACACATATTGGAGGTTAGCAAGGTGGAGCGTTTTGAGGCAATAGATGAATGTTTTGCGGTAAATGAGAGGTGGCAGGCAGGCGAGGTGAAATTTCAGGATGCGCGGAATGTTGCCTTTAAGCTGCACAGGCTTGCGCGTGAAGAAAAAAATCCGGTAAGGGAAAAGGCGCTCAGGGTCATGGGACAGGTGGCCGCTACTCCCCACGTGAAGCATCACGCACTAGTGGCCTCCGAGTATGCAGTAAAGCTAATAAATTTAATGTATCCTAAAAATTTGGACGAGGTCAGAAGAGAGAGAGAAATGCAAATTGAGCTGATGAAAAGCGTATAAACAAACAAAAATGAACAAGAAAGTACTTTTAATGATTCTTGATGGCTGGGGCAAAGGCAAGCACGACCGCACCAACGCCATCTACACCGCAGGAACGCCCAACATGGAGCGTCTTTCAAGCGAATACCCCACCTCCGAGCTGCTCGCCTGCGGCGAAAACGTGGGGCTGCCGGACGGGCAAATGGGCAACTCCGAAGTGGGGCACCTCAACATCGGCGCGGGGCGCGTGGTGTATCAGGATTTGGTGAAAATCAACATTGCGTGCCGCGACAACAGCATCCTGCAAAACCCCGAAATGGCGGCGGCGTTTGAGCACGCCAAGCGCAGCGGCAAGCGTCTCCACCTCATGGGGCTGACATCCGACGGCGGCGTGCACAGCTCCATCGACCACCTCTACAAGCTGTGCGACATAGCGGGAGAGTACGGGCTGCAAGGCCGCACCTTTGTGCACTGCTTCATGGACGGGCGCGACACCGACCCGAGTAGCGGCAAGGGCTTCATTGAGCAGCTGCAAAGCCGCCTGAAAAAGTCGTGCGGCGAAATTGCCTCCATCGTTGGCCGCTACTACGCTATGGACAGGGACAAGCGCTGGGAGCGCGTCAAGGAGGCGTACGATTTGCTGGTGCGCGGCGTTGGCGCTGCCGCCGCAGACCCCGTGCAGGCGGTGCAGCGCTCCTACGACGAAAACGTTACCGACGAATTTATCAAGCCGATTGCCTGCGGGCAGGGCAGGGGGCGCATACAGGAGGGCGATACCGTCATCTTCTTCAACTTCCGCAACGACCGCGCCAAGGAGCTGACCATCGTGCTCACGCAGCAGAACATGCCGGAGCTCGGCATGAGCGTCGTCCCGCTCTACTACTGCACCATGACGCCCTACGACGACAAGTTTGGCGGGCTGCACATCCTGTTCGATAAGGACAACGTGCAGAATACGCTGGGCGAAGCGCTGTCGAAGGCGGGCAAAAAGCAGCTGCGCATAGCCGAAACGGAAAAGTACGCGCACGTAACCTTTTTCTTCTCCGGCGGGCGCGAGGCAACGTTCGACGGCGAGGAGCGAATCCTCATCAACTCGCCCAAAGTGGCAACCTACGACCTGCAACCCGAAATGAGCGCCCCCCTCGTGAAGGATGCGCTGATTGCGGAGCTCGGAAAGCAAAGGTTTGACTTCATTGCGCTCAACTTTGCCAACGGCGACATGGTGGGGCACACCGGCATTTACGAGGCTATCGTAAAGGCGGTAAAAACCATCGACGGCTGCGTGGGCGAAGTGGTGAAAGCTGCGCAGGACAACGGCTACACCGTGCTCATCACCGCCGACCACGGCAACGCCGACAACGCCGTCAACGCCGACGGCTCGCCCAACACGGCGCACTCGCTCAACCCCGTGCCCTTTGTGGTGGTGGACAGGGAGGTGAAGCGCGTGGCCAGCGGCGTGCTTGCCGACATTGCCCCCACCGTGCTAACCCTCATGGGCGTTGAAATTCCTAAGGAAATGACGGGAAAAACGCTGATTTAGCGGAAAAGAAACATTTTTGGCAGGCTAAAAATACATCGCATTCGCAGGGTGTTGCCCTGCGCGAACGGTTTTGGGCTTTCAGCCCAATGCGGAGCCCTGCCTTTCAGTCAATGCCACTTCCGTGATTCCGCTGCCATTTGAGAACTACTTGAGATTCTATAAAACAAAACCTCCGGAGTGACGGCGAAAGGGGCGGTGAATGGCTAATCCACACAATTTGAGACGCTACCATGCGCTTATGTATGAGTATCGAAGAATTGTTTTTATAAGCAATGCTTATAAAAAAAGCACAAAGGTATTAAAAAATACCTTTGTGCGGGTAAATACTTATTGATTTGCTGTGCCTTCCGCTTGCAGCGGCCAATAAGGATTCTGGTAGATAGACGAAGCGCTTGCGTTTTTCCCGTCGGGGCTGGCAATTAAAAGGTGGTCAACGGCAATGGGGCTGAGGTAGTGCGCCATTTTCCATTGTAACCCGTTTGCTGCGGGGTCGCTGTCTTTTTTGGCGTACGGCAGCAGGTAGTCGCCTTTGGCTCTTGCCGAAACCGCCGCCTCGAAGTATGCCTGATGTTCATACGGC
>JAITAP010000043.1 GCA_031284065.1 Prevotellaceae bacterium | reverse complement strand
GCGAAAAAAAGGTGAAGTTTAGGTGTTAGAGTTTAGAGTTGGTGCAGGCATTGCGGAACTCTTTGCTCACGGGATGAATGTACTTTTGTCGTGGCAACGTAAAAGTAGAGATTTTTTCTAAACCTTCTTCGAGGGCATGGCCTTGAGGAAGGTTTTTTCTTACCTAAACGCTGCATTTGTTAGCTGAAATTGCAGCGCGGCATGAAAAACATTCGCAGCTCCAAAGCTTTGACCTCTCTGAGAAATTTTTACAGCTGTCGAAACGTATTACGTAAGGCGCCATAAAATATAACGCGCAATTGTACGTTATTATAGTTATAGTTGGGTAACTCTGCATCCAACTATTTTATGTTTTTTTTAATTTAACATCTTAAAAACCAAAAAGAAAATGAAAAAGAAAATTTTTAGCGCAATGGCTCTCACAGCCGTACTAATGGGCGCTTCGTGCGCCAAGGAAGACCCCGCAAAACCGGTAGATTACTCTGCGCCGGAAAAGCAAGCTACCGTTACGGGCAAGCTGGTGATAAACGAAAACCTAACCCTGTCGCCGCAAAAGTACACGGCAAAAGAGGGAATAACCGTAATTGCAAGCGTTCGCTACTCAAGCCTTAACCCCAGCTCTTCGTCTTCGGGGGCATTTTCGACCAGCACAACAACCAACAGCAAGGGGGAATTTACGCTGACTGTTCCGGCAACCGAAGCCGGCGTGTCCGTTTCCTTTGCCGTTAACGACATTGAAGGTAGCCAGACAACCTCTGACACGAATAAGCCGAAGCTCCCCGGTGGCGGCTATCCCACCAAAGTCGAGCAAGGTAAATGGTCTTTTGATGTTCCTTCGAAGAACGTGCAATCAGGGCAAAAGGTAATTCTTGAGTCCGTTGTAGGGACGTTCTCCCAGCTTGACAGCGCCGGCGATGATGTTTAGTCATCCACACAGTTAGAGCATAATTTTACACTAAAAAAATACTACCAAATGAGAAAAATAATTTTATCGCTTTCCTTGTGCCTGAGCGTAGCAGTAGCCGTAGCACAGGAACAGCCTGCAACCAACAGCTACCTGCCCGTAGCCGGAGACTACGCGCTGGGCGTGGACGCAACTCCATTCCTAAAGTATGCGGGAAACTTCTTTTCCCAATCCGGCAGCAACTCGGCTCCCGAGTTCAAAGGGTTTCGGGGGCAAGGCATTTACGGAAAATACTTTTTGAAGGACAACCGCGCCATTCGCGCCAAGCTTTTGCTTGATATGTACACCAAGTCGTACAAGCAGAGCGTGCCGAATGACGAGGCAATTAGCGCCACACCCGACGCCACAACCATCGATACAAAGAAAGAAGGGACTACCGCCGTCGGCTTGTCGGTGGGCTACGAGTTCCGGCGTGGTCATGGCCGGGTACAGGGATTTTGGGGCGGCGAGCTGGCGCTGGGTTTAGGCAGCGCCAGCGATACCTATGAGTACGGCAACCCCATGACGGCGGCAAACGCCAACCCTACCACTACCTTTGGCAGCAGCAGCACACGTGTTTTGGAGAGCAAGGGTGGCTTGAGCTTCACCGGTGGCTTGCGCGGCTTTGTTGGCGTTGAGTACTTCATCGCCAATCAGGTGTCGCTCGGCGGAGAGTTTACGCTTGGACTGGACGCTTTCATACGCGGACAAAGCGAGGTTACCACCCAAGAGGTTGTGAACGGCGAGGTGCGCGAGGCGACGGTAAGGGCAAGAGACATGAGCGACGTTGCAAGTACCTTTGGGCTTAAAACGGTAACGAGCGGAAACATTTTCCTGATGTTCTACTTCTAAGCGCAACCCCTACGGGAAAAAATCCGGCTTGGTCAGCAAGCCGGATTTTTTTTGCCCGTGCCGCCGCCTCAGCTCGTAAGCCGGATTTTGCTGTCGGCACGCACGCTTGTTTTTTACGCAAAATGCCTTACCTTTGCACCTGATTTTACGCAATGGAGCATTGTTTTTTTACGTTAGATTTACCGGCTATGCAACAAACAACCGTGAGCCTGCAAGGCATTGACATTTCCAACGAGCTGCCGCTGGCGTACATTGGCGGCCCCTGCATTATCGAGAGCGAGGAGGGGTACTTGTCCACTGTGCGCGCGCTGAAAAAAATAGCCGACAGCCACCGCCGGCCTTTCATCATCAAGGCCTCGTTTGACAAGGCAAACCGCAGCTCGATAGATGCGTACCGGGGGCCGGGCTTGGAGGAAGGGCTGCGTATTCTTGCCGCTGCCAAGTCGGAGCTGCGCGCGCCTGCGCTGGTGGATGTGCACGAGGCTTGGCAGGCCGCCCGCTGCGCCGCCGTAGCCGATGTGCTGCAAATCCCCGCTTTCCTGTGCCGCCAAACAGACTTGGTGTTGGCCTGCGCCGAAACGGGTAGGGTGGTGAACGTAAAAAAGGGGCAGTTTCTTGCGCCGCAGAGCATGGAGAATATCATCCGGAAAATCGAATCTACCGGCAACCGCCGCATTTTGCTTACCGAGCGCGGCAGTTGCTTTGGCTACGGCGACTTGGTGGTGGACATGCGCTCGCTGCACGTTATGAAGCAGCTGGGCTACCCCGTGATTTTTGACGCTACGCACTCGGTGCAGAAGCCCGGCGCGCTGGGCAACGCCACCGGCGGCGACCGGACGCTCGCCCCCGTGCTGGCGCGCGCCGCCGCCGCAGTGGGCGTTGCGGGCATATTCTTTGAGGCGCACCCCCAACCCGAAAACGCCCTCTCCGACGGCGCAAACTCCCTTACCTACGACGGCGTGGAGGAGCTGATGCGCCAAACAGCGCGCATTGACAAGGTGCAAAAAACGTAGGGGCGGTTCGCGAACCGCCCGCTGCCAAATTTTAGGCAAAAAAAAAAAATGTCCCGTTAGGGAACGACTTGTTGGCAGAGGAACAGCTTGTCAACAGCATAATTCAAATGTTAAATTACGCGATAAAAATAAAAAAATGGCTATCGAAGATATAAAAATAGACGCTGCGGAGGTAAAAAATATTGCGCTTGGCGTGATACGCACGGAAGTGCAATCGCTGTCGTCGTGCGAGGCGGCGGTGAACGACGGCTTTGTGCAGGCGGTTGAGCTTGTGGCAAAGTGTCCCGGCCGCGTGGTGGTGGTAGGCATTGGCAAGAGCGGCATTATAGGGCGCAAAATTGCGGCAACGCTCGCCTCTACGGGCACGCCCGCAATATTTGTGCACGCTACGGAGGCCCTGCACGGCGACTTGGGCATGGTAACCGGGCACGACGTTATCTTTGCGCTCTCGTACTCGGGGCACAGCGACGAGCTCAACAAAATCCTGCCCATCCTGCGGCAGCGCAGCATTACCATCATTGGGATGAGCAGCAACGCGCAGTCGGACTTGGCAAAAAAATCCGACCTGCACATTACGCTCCCGCAAATGCACGAAGCCTGCCCCTACAACCTTGCCCCCACGTCGAGCACCACCGCCATGCTCGGCGTGGGCGATGCGCTGGCAATTTGCCTGATGAAAATCAAAAAGTTTGAGAAGGAAGATTTCGCGCTTTTTCACCCCGGCGGAATGTTGGGAAAATTGCTTACCTGCAACGTGGTGGACATTATGCAGAGCGGCGAGCGCAACCCCGTTGTATCAATTGACGCTACGGTAAAGGATGCGCTGCTGGTAATGACCAAAACCAAAAGCGGCGCCACCGCTGTGGTAAACGGCGACGGCACGCTTGCCGGATTTTTTACCGATGGCGACCTGCGCCGCAGCCTGCAAAAAGACAGCGAGCTGCTTCAAAAGTGCGTCGCTGAGGTGATGACGAAGCAACCCGTAACGCTAACCGACAGCATGAAGGCCGTAGAAGCGGCAAAAATCATCAGCCTGCGGCGAATAGACAACGCGCCGGTAGTTGACGCCGCCGGAAAAGTGGTAGGCATTGTGGACGAAGGCGACCTGATACCGTTTATCACTACGTAGCTCGCTGCTTGATAAATACCAAAAAAAAATAGTTGTTAGAGTTTAGATATTAGAGTTTAGTTATTGTGCAAGCAAGGCGGAGCATAGCGAACACCTTTGAGAAGTTGGCGGAATTTCCTGTAAATTCTGCCCAATTCTGTAATTCTGTAAATCACACACACGCACTACTCAAGCAGTTACGTTATTTGGCTATACGCCAATAGCATTTTTACCAAAAATCACATATCACCACACCATATTTTTTGTATGGGCTTGACCTCCGTTACCATCGCCGGCACGGTAACGAGCCTCGTCGAGAAAGCTTTTTCCGGTTGCCGCCGGGCTTTGCGTCTCACCGCGCTTCGCGCTCACTTCCCCCTCACCGTCATTCCGACCGGAGCACGCGAGGCACGAGCGTGCGCAGTGGAGGAAACCCCCGCCACAACGCACCCAATGCGTCCGGTGGTAAGGGGGGAGATTCCTCGCTGCGCTCGGAATGACGGGGGGAGGGGAATGACGGGG
>JAITAP010000028.1 GCA_031284065.1 Prevotellaceae bacterium | reverse complement strand
TGGGGAAAAAGTGCAAATATTGTATGGTAAATCGAAGAAACCCATTGCGCTGATAGTTCCTTTGGAGAAAAATACGAGTGTACCCAGAAAAATAGGCGTTTTGGAGGGCATTGCATCGTACAGGGAAGAAGGCGCCGGAAAAATTACTACTGAAGAATTTCTTGGGCTATGATATACTTGTTCTGAATTGTTTTAAATAAAAATGAGCATAAGTAAACATATAACTGTTTTGTTGAGCATCGCGGCGTTTGCGCTGTGCGCACCGTTGCGCGCGGCGGCGAGCGAGCACGGCGGCGAGAAAAGCGAGGAAAAGGGGCTTGCCATAGGCGATATTATTACAGAGCACATATCCGACAGCTACTGGTGGCACATCACCACTTGGAGCGAGCGCCATATTTCCGTATATTTGCCCGTAATTGTGCGCTCCGACAACGGCGGCTGGCATGTATTTTCGTCAAAACACTTGGCGCACGGCGAGCCTTACGAGGGCTTTCGCATAGCGGAAAAGGGGGCAAAGCACGAGGGCAAAGTGGTGGCAGTGAACGCGGCAGGCGAGGCGTATCGCCCCTGGGATATTTCAATCACCAAAAACGCGCTTGCGCTGATGATTAACTCCGCCATCATGCTGGCGATTTTTCTGAGCGTAGCCCGCTGGTACAGGCGACGCCCAAAAAATTCCACGCCCAGCAAATTTGTGTGCGCCGTAGAAATGTTCGTAATGGATGTTGAGGAAGAAATTGTGCGCACCAGCATTGGCAAGGACTACAAGCGCTATTCGCCCTACCTGCTCACCGCATTTTTCTTTATCCTCATCAACAACGTAATGGGGATAATTCCCATTTTTCCGGGCGGCGCAAACACTACGGGGAATATCGCCATTACGTGCGTGCTGGCGCTTTGCACTATGGTCGCGGTGAACTTGTTTGGCAACCGGGAGTACTGGCGGGAGATTTTTTGGCCCGACGTTCCGCTCCTGCTCAAGGCGCCCATTCCGCTTATGCCGCTCATAGAATTTTTTGGGGTGATTACCAAGCCCTTTGCGCTGATGATACGTCTGCTGGCCAACATTTTTGCGGGGCACACGGTCATCCTTGCGTTCACGCTCCTGATATTCATCACCGCCAAGCTGAGCGTTGGAATATTTGCGGGCATGACCTTTTTTTCAATTGTGCTGTCGCTGATAATGAACTGCCTCGAGCTGCTGGTGGCCTACATTCAGGCGTACGTGTTTACGCTGCTTTCGGCGGTATTCATTGGGCTGTCGCGGCCTGAACACCACGTGGCGAAAAAACAGGGGTGAAAAAAGGCGGTCATTCAAACAGGTAGCGGATTATGAAAATACAGGTTAACGATATTGAGCTGTTTTACCAAAAAACAGGCAGCGGGCAACCCTTTATTCTGGCGCACGGAAATGGCGAAAGCCACGAAATATTTGATGAAGCCGTTGACTTGCTGAGTGAAAAATTTTGCGTGTATGCCGTTGATACGCGCGGGCACGGCAACAGCGGCAAGGTGGATACGTACAATTATCAGGATATTGCCAACGATTTTGCCGAATTTATAAAGCAGCTTCAGCTCGTAAAGCCCGTTTTTTACGGATTCAGCGATGGCGGCATTGCAGGAATAATCGTAGCCTCACAGCATCCCGATTTGCTCGGCAAGCTAATCGTCAGCGGGGTAAACCTGACGCCAAAGGGGGTAAAACGCAGGTGGATGCTTTTGTTTAGCGTAGTGTATTTTTTTACGCGCAGCAAAAAGATAAAAATGATGCTGACCCAGCCGAACATAAGCAATGGCGAATTGCAGAAAATCAAAACGCCAACGCTTATTTTGGCAGGGCAAAAAGATGTGGTAAAAGAAGCGCACACGGTAAGCATCGCTGCACAGATTCAGAACAGCAAGCTGCAAATTATTAAAGGTGAAAGTCACGGAAGCTACGTTGTGCACAGCCGCAAGCTTTTTGAGCTTACCAAAGATTTTGTCAGTTAGCGGGCAGGTTACTCATGCCATTCGCAAATAGAAGCCGGCATTTTTGCCCACGAATTACGCGGATGCGAAAAGTAAATTGTACGGAAAATTAGCATACTAATTTGAATAAACATTTTATAAATCACTAAAAACCAAAACATTATGTTATCACAGCTATCTACGTTGTTGCAAATTACAAACCTGCCGCAGGCATTTGCGGCGCTTGGCGCGAGCATTGCCGTAATTGGCGCCGGCATCGGAATTGGAAAAATCGGCGCATCGGCCATGGAGGCAATGGCCCGCCAGCCGGAAGCGTCGGGCACTATCCGCATGTCCATGATTATCATGGCGGCGTTTGTCGAGGGCGTTGCGCTGTTTGCCGTTGTGCTGTGCTTCCTGGTATTGTACTCCTAATCGAACGCTGCTATGTCATTGCTCACACCTGATTTCGGGCTTTTGTTTTGGATGCTGGTCAACTTCCTGATAGTTTTCGGGCTGTTGGCCAAGTTCGGCTTTCCCGTCATCACGCGCATGGTCAACGAGCGGCGCGACCACATCAGCAAGTCGCTTCAGGCGGCGGAGGAGGCGGCGAAAAAGCTGGAAAACGTACGGCAGGAGTCGCTGGCAATCCTTGATGAGGCCCGCGTGCAGCAAACCGGAATCATCAAAAAAGCAATTGCCGACGGCGAGCAGATTGTGCGGAGCGCCCAGCAAAAAGCTGCGGAGGAAACGGAAAAGCAGCTGGAGGCGGCGCGCCGCAGCATTGAGCTGCAAAAGGAAAAAGCGCTGAGCGAAATCAACGCGCAGGTAGCCTTGCTTTCGGTGGACATTGCGGAGAAAATTCTGCACCGCCAGCTCGACGACAGAGCGCGTCAGGAGTCGTTTGCGCTGCAAATGGCGGAGGAAGCGGAAAACATCCGCAGAAAGCGAAGCCACAAGCGCTGACCCGCAAATAAAATCACACCCAGATGAAGCTTTATCACGGGAGTAATACCCAGATTAAGGAGGTGAACTTGGAGCGCTGCTTGCCTTACAGGGATTTTGGCAAGGGATTTTATGTAACAAGCGTAAGGGAGCACGCCGAACAAAGGGCAAAAAACAAGTCAAACAGCGACAACAGCGAGTTTGTTGTAACTACGTTTGACTTTGACGAGGCTGCTTTGACAAATGGAACGCTATCCGTAAAAAGTTTTGACGCCCCCTCTGTGGAGTGGGTTGAGTTTGTGATGAGGAATCGCAATAGCGATATACCGCAACCGGCGCATACCTACGACATCGTGGAAGGACCTGTTGCTAACGACAAAATGTACGTACAGTTTTCCCTTTACGAGCATGGGTTTATTAGCATGGAGGAGGCGCTCAGGCGGATTACCTACCGAGAAGCAACCCATCAACTTGCGTTCTGCACTGCGGCGGCGGTGGGGTTACTTAAGCCGGAAAAAAGTGGCGCTGAGGTAATGATTGAATTTACCGTGAGCGACCTCGTGCAATGCCTGATGAAAGATAGCAAAGATTTGTCCATAGCCAGAGCAATGGGCATTGTCTATAGCTCCAAAACCTACCAGACGCTTACGAATGAAGCGATGGGGCTTTACCGTGAATCGTCGGCTTACGTTTACGAACTGCTGAAGCGGGAGTTGAGGCAGAAAGGATTTGGTGTTCAACTTTAGATTTTAAGTAGCATGGAGGCAACAGAAAAATATTCAATAAATGATGTGATAGAATATATTGTTTTTATCGTTCATGAATTTGCAAGTACGTACTACCTCACGCGGCGCGAGGCGTTCAACTACCTGAACGAGTTTAAAGGTATTGCTTTCCTTGAGGAAAATTTTGGGCTTGAGCATACGCAAAACCCATACTGGACGGTAAGAAATTTGCTGGAGCTCTGCAAACGCAACGGCGGCTACTCGCTACCAAAGGATGACTGGAGCTTATACTATGCAATGAGTTGAATATTTTGCGTACATTTGCAAAAGAACGAAGTAAAAGAAGTACCATGACATTTTTAAGCCACTAAACCATGTCGATAGAGGAACAGCAAGAGCTAAAGCAAAAGAATTACGCAGAGGCGATGCGCTACATGAATAACGCCAAAGAAACGCTCCAAAAAGCGAAGAAAGAGGGCAACTACTACCAAGACCGGAAGTATGTGCGCACCGCCTGCGGAACGGCTTACAGCGGCGTGCTCCTTGCGCTCGACACGTACTTTATGCTGAAAGATGTAGAGCTGCCCAAGAAAAAGCGCCGGTCAATTGATTTTTACACGCGGAACGTAAGCCGGTTAGACGGCAAAATGCTGAAATATTTGGATGTTGTGTACGACGTTCTGCATTTGGACGGCTACTATGACGGCATTTTAAATGCCCGCATAATAAGCGAAGGCTTCGCCACCGCCTGTGAAATCATTAACAAGATAAAACCCTCCGGAGAGAGGGACGATTTGAGCAACTATGAATGACGGACTTATATCAAAGCGCTACGCAAAGGCGCTGCTGGAGTTTGCGGCGGCGCGAGGCGAGGACAAGCTCATGTACGATAGCATGAAGTCGCTGGCGGAATCCATTGCGGCTACGCCACGCCTCCGCGAACTGCTGCAAAGCCCTGTGGCGCCGAACAGCGACAAGGAGGAGTTGCTGTGCAGCGCTGTGGGCGCGGCTGCGGGAGACGGCTACCGGCGATTTGTGAGGCTGGCGCTCAAAAACCGGCGCGAAGGCTCGCTACAGAACATTGCCCTCAGCTACCTCGACCTGTACCGTCGCGTGCACCGGATTGGGCGAATCTCCGTCGTTTCGGCTGCGCCCTTGTCCGATACGTTAGCCGACAGAATACGGTACGACGTGGAGCGGCGCACGCGCGGCACGGTGGAGCTCGACGTGCGCGTTGACCCGAGCTTGGGGGGAGGATTTATTTTTCAGATGGACGATTTGCGCCTCGACGCTTCTGTGGCAGGGCAACTCGAAAAAGTCCGCAGGAGGCTGGCAGGCTAAAAATATGAGTTAACAGCACAAAGGATATGTCTATAGTAACATTAAACGTACCGCAGCATTTGGGATTGCTCCCCACCTTTGATTTTTCCGTATATCTGGCGGCAAAGCTTTACGAAGACGAAATACTCTCGGCAGGGCAGGCTTCATTGCTGGCAAATCTGTCTAAACGCGGGTTTATTGAGCTGATGGGCAAGTATGGTGTTTCGCCTTTCAGCACAAAAGTTGACGATTTGTTGGAGGACGTCAAAAAT
>JAITAP010000020.1 GCA_031284065.1 Prevotellaceae bacterium | reverse complement strand
GCGCCTTTTGTTTGCCAGCTCGCGATATTCTTCGCCCCAATGCGCTATCAGCTTTTGGTCTAATTCGTCAAACCACTCCATCACAGTACAGCCTAAGGGGATACCGTGCTCATCATACTCCACTCCTTTCAGCGGCTCTGTGCCGGCAAGGGATTCGCGCAGCTGGGCTACATCGGTACCGTATTGCTCAATCAGCTTCTTTTCCATTTCGGTATATTCGCCGGAAAACGCGGCTTTTTTACGAGGCAGAGAAGCGCCGGAGCGGGCAGGGTAAGCGGCAATGGGCGTTGAGGTAGACATAATTTTGAGAGATTTACGTTTAATATAGTAACAACAAAGGTATAAATAAATCTGAAAATGAACAAAAACATTCAAGGAGCATTTCTCCTGCTATCGCTATCGTGCTCTGCGCTTAGCGCACAGACGCTAACCTCCCCAAACGGGAACCTGCGCATGAACTTTTCGCTTTCGGGCGACAGCGCGCCGCTCTACACCCTGACCTATAAGGGCAAAACGGTGATTAAGCCCGGCAAGCTGGGCTTGGAGCTGATGCCGGAAGGCGTAAAGCGTACCTTCAACGATTTTTCTCCCGAAGGGCAATCTCCGGAGAAGCAGAGCCTGAAAAACAACCTGTACAGCGGCTTTCAGGTTGTCGGCAGCCAAACGACCTCTTTCGACGAAACGTGGCAGCCGGTGTGGGGGGAAACAAAAAACATTCGCAACCACTACAACGAGCTTGCCGTTACGCTGAGCCAACCGGCAACCGACCGCCAAATCGTTATTCGCTTCCGGCTGTTTGACGACGGGCTGGGATTTCGCTACGAATTTCCGCAGCAAAAAAATCTGGTGTACATAATCCTAAAAGAAGAGCGCACGCAGTTTGCCATGACCGGAGACCACACGGCCTACTGGATTCCGGGCGACTACGATACGCAGGAGTACGACTACACCACCTCCCGCCTGTCGGAGGTAAGGGGCTTGATGCCGCAGGCCGTTACCCCAAATTCGTCCCAAACGCCGTTCTCCCCCACCGGCGTGCAAACCGCGCTGATGCTCAAAACGGACGACGGGCTCTACATCAACCTGCACGAGGCGGCGCTCATCAACTACGCCTGCATGCACCTGAATCTGGACGACCGGAGCTTTGTGTTTGAATCTCACCTCACCCCCGACGCAAACGGCACAAAAGGGCATCTGCAAGCGCCCTGCCACAGCCCCTGGCGCACGGTTATCGTGAGCGACGACGCCCGCGACATTTTAGCGTCCAACATTACGCTAAACCTCAACGAGCCCTGCAAAATTGCCGACCCCTCGTGGATAAAGCCCGTAAAGTACGTGGGCGTTTGGTGGGAAATGATTACCGGCGCCAAAGATTGGGCGTACACCGGCGACCTGCCCGGCGTGCAGCTGGGCGTTACCGACTACGCAAAGGTCAACCCCAGCGGGCGGCACGCCGCAACAACCGCCCACGTGAAGGAGTACATCGACTTTGCAGCCCTGCACGGGTTCGACGCGGCGCTGGTGGAGGGCTGGAACGTGGGCTGGGAGGACTGGTTCGGAAACTCCAAAGACTACGTGTTCGACTTCCTCACGCCCTACCCCGATTTCGATTTGAAAGAAATTCACCGCTACGCGGAGGCTAAGGGCATAAAAATGATTATGCACCACGAAACATCTGCCTCCATCCGCAGCTACGAGCGCCACATCGACCGCGCCTACCAATTTATGAAGGACAACGGCTACGACGCCGTCAAAAGCGGCTACGTGGGCGACATTATTCCGCGCGGCGAATACCACTACAGCCAGTGGCTAAACAACCACTACCTGTACGCCATAGAAAAGGCGGCGCAGTACCGGATTATGGTCAACGCGCACGAGGCGGTGCGCCCCACAGGTATTTGCCGCACCTACCCCAACCTGATTGGCAACGAATCCGCGCGGGGCACGGAGTATCAGGCTTTCGGGGGGAACAAGCCCAACCACGTTACCGTGCTGCCGTTCACCCGCCTGACAGGAGGCCCAATGGACTACACGCCCGGCATCTTTGAAATGGACATTGCAAAGCTTAACCCCTCCAACACCTCGCACGTGAACAGCACGCTGGCAAACCAGCTGGCGCTGTACGTTACCATGTACAGCCCCTTGCAGATGGCCGCCGACCTCCCCGAAAACTACAACCGCTTTTTGGACGCTTTTCAGTTCATCAAAGACGTGGCGGTGGACTGGGACGACAGCAAGTATCTGGAGGCCGAGCCGGGAAAATACATTACCGTAGCCCGCAAAGCCAAAGGCAGCAGCAGCTGGTTTGTGGGGAGCGTGTGCGGAGAAGACGGCTTCACGTCAAAAATTGCGCTCGACTTCCTTGAGCCGAGCAAAAAGTACACGGCAACCATCTACGCCGACGCACCCGACGCGCACTACAAAACCAACCCTCAGGCCTACACCATCAAAAAGGTAGAGGTAACGTCCAAGTCAAAGCTCACGCTGAAGTCTGCGCCGGGCGGCGGGTACGCAATCAGCATTGTGGAGCGGAAGTAGCTGGCATTTTTCTTGCCGTTTTCCAACAAATGCTTAAATTTGCCGGAAAACAATTTGAATAAAAAGATTATGCCGGAAGCTATTTCTTTAGATGCTAAAACCATCATTGTGCGCTCTGACGAGGAATAATAGAAAATATCGTCGCCCGCTTTCGCCATTAGCCCGTAGGGCTTTAATAGCATCGCCATTTTTCTATTAACCCCCTGCGGGGAACCGGAGCGAAGCGGAGCTCGGCGTAGACAATTGAGAAAAGGACGACACGTGTTTTTCTATTGGTATTGTTTCCCTACGGGGAATTGGAGTTCGGCGCAGACAATACACAAAATCATACTGCGCCAAGTATATCATCTTTTAAATAATGAAACAACAATGAAAAAAATATTACTGTTTCCGTTCCTGCTGCTCGTTTCGTATTTTTCGTTCGCGCTCCGCGTAGAGCCTGCCTTTTGGTGGACAGGAATGAAAAATCCCGAGCTGCAGCTGTTAGTCTATGGGGAAAATATTGGCAATGCGCGAGTAAAATTGGACTACGCCGACGTTAAGCTGGACAAAATTGTAAAGGTAGAAAACCCAAACTACCTGTTCCTCTACCTCAAAATAGGCAAAAACGCTCAACCGGGGCTGCTAAACCTTACGTTTATAGACGGCAAAAAGCAAACAACCCATACATTTGAGCTGAAAGCGCGCGCTCACTCCAAAGGCGCACAAGGCTTCAACCCTTCGGACGTGCTCTACCTGATTATGCCCGACCGGTTTGCCAACGGAGACGCCTCCAACGACAGCTGGGATGGCGTTTCCGTTGACCGGAGCGACCCATTCGCCCGGCATGGAGGCGATTTGGCGGGAGTAAGCCGACATTTGGACTACATCCGCGATTTGGGAGCTACAACGATATGGCTGAATCCCGTGCTGGAAAACAGGATGCCGCAAGGCTCGTATCACGGCTACGCAATTACCGATTTTTACAAGGTAGATAAACGCTTGGGCAGCAACGACGACTACTGCCGGCTGGTCGAAAATATCCACAGCAAAGGCATGAAAGTAGTGATGGATATGATTTACAACCACTGCGGAAGCCGCCACTGGTGGATGGAAGACCTGCCCACGCCCGACTGGTTGAACCATCAGGACGGATTTGTCCCAACAACGCATAATCTATACACGGTAATGGACGTTCACGCCCCGCCGTCGGAAGTTGAGGGAATGGTCAACGGCTGGTTTGTGCCGGAAATGCCCGACCTGAACCAGCGGAATCCGCTCTTGGCCGCCTACCTGATTCAAAACAGCATCTGGTGGATTGAGCAGGCTCGAATTGACGGCATCCGTCACGATACGCACCCTTACGCCGATTTTGAATTTCTTGCCCAATGGTGCAAGGCGGTGAAAAACGAATACCCCGACTTCAACATAGTTGGAGAGTCGTGGTACATAAACCCCGCTCCACTTGCGTGGTGGCAGCAAAGCTCCAAGCTGAGCGATTGCCAATCAAACCTTCAAACCGTTATGGATTTCAACTGGATGAATGCCTGCGAACAAGCGTTTAGTATTCATTCTACAGAAAAAAATCCCCTGAAAAAAATATACGAAGCGCTTGCGCAAGACTTCCTGTATCCGGATTTGAGCAATTTGCTGATTTTTTTGGATAATCACGATGTAAGCCGCTTTGCAAAGCAGGGAGAAGCCGACCTGAACCGCTTCAAGCAGGCAACAGCCTTACTCCTGACCACGCGCGGAACACCGCAGCTGTACTACGGAACGGAAATTTTGCTGGCGGGCGAAAAAAGCGAGGGCGACGGCAACCTTCGCAAAGATTTTCCCGGAGGCTGGAATGAGGACAAAGCCAACGCTTTTACAAAAAATGGCCGCACAAGCTTGCAAAATGAAGCATGGAGCTACCTGCAAACGCTGTTGCAGTGGAGAAAAAACAGCAAAGCCGTTGCAGAGGGCAAGCTGCTCCACTATGCGCCCGACTACAGCTCCGAATGTTACGTCTATGCACGAATAGCCGACGATTCGAGGGTATTAGTCATCGTAAACGGCTCGGAAAAAGAACAAATCCTGAACCCGCAAAAGTACTACGAAGTAACCGGAACATTCTCTACCGCAAGAGACGTTATTTCGGGTAAAGACATTTCGCTGAGAACGGATATTGCCATTGGCGGGAAAGGCGTTTACGTGCTGGAGCTGGGGCGCGGCGCCGCTGAAAGCGGGAGTATAGTTGAGGGAAAGCAATGAAAATTAAGAACAGGCTTGCGCCGTGTAAGTCCCGCAGGGACGACACTTTGGAGGCGACAGCAAGTGTCGTCCCTGCGGGACTTACACGGCATCAGCCAATTCAAAATTCAAAATTCAAAATTCAGAATTCAGAATTTCATAATGTGCTCTCGTTGCAACAAAGTCATTCAAAATTCTCAAGCGCCATCCCGTTAGGGATGGAACGCTCGGTAGAAAAGCATCCCTGCCACCAAACCCGACATTCCGTAGGAATGGCTCCGAAATATTTTTGGACACATTCC
>JAITAP010000015.1 GCA_031284065.1 Prevotellaceae bacterium | reverse complement strand
CTCCTTAATAACGCTGTCCTGCACTACAGGAAATTCCTTTTGGGCAATAAGGTCTCCCGCTGCCTTCACCGTAACCCGAACAACAGCGGGGCTAATCTCGCGCTTTTTGCCGGTAATGGCGGTAAGGTCAAAGGCAACTGCGCCAATGCTGTCGATGGCTACCAGCGAGTGGCCGTCATCGGCAATGGCGTAGGATTGAAGCAGGTCCACCCACTGACCGGTAGCGTTACCGCCGGTTTCACTCTTTTTGGGCTGGGCAGCAACTTCATAGGAGAACGACAGCGTCCGCGTATCGCCCTCTGCCAGCTGAGCCTTAAATAAGGGCGCAAGGTCAATCGTGTCGCCCTTATACCAAAGGTGAATGGTGTCGTCCTCAAGTATATCGGCAATTGCGCCAAATGCCGTAAATTCAGGCGTTCCGCTTACGCGCAAGGCAATGGCAGCCGTTTTATTGGCTTCGGAAAAGTCGGCGGTGGCTATTCCCTGAAATTTCACCGTGTGTAGCCCGTTGCTCCCCGTGCTGTTTAAGCCAACCACTATTTCGGTCAGGCTGGCGTTGAGGCTGTACGCTCCTTCTTTAACGCTTGCGCTCACCTTTCCTGTGGTGTCGGTGTAAAACACGTCGTCGCCGGCGGTTACCTTTATGCTGTCAAGCCCCACGTCGGCAAACGATAGCCCTTCGTAGGTTTCAGGCAGCGTAACGGTAATGGTTACGTCCACAAACTTGGTTTGCTCTTCTATCTCGTCTTCTTCGCAGGCAGTAATAATGCCCACGCTTAGCAGCAATGCTGCAAACATCCATATAAAATAGTTCTTTTTCATTGTTTTAAAAATTTTTAATTGAATAATGAATAATAATGATTAATGAATAATGATTAATGATTAATAAATAATAATAATAATAATAATAATAAATAAATAAATAATAATAATAAATAACGAATAATGGTTGTCGATTAATGATTAATCGCTAAACCGCTAAATCACAGCTTTCGGTGGCGCGTGAATGTTCAGCTTTTGCTTATCCCGCAGGGTTGCATAGCATTTTTTCATTTGGTTTTGTTTTTTACTGTTTTGAAATTGACCGGCAAAAATCCGGTTTTGTTTTTTTACTAATTTGATAATCAAGATGACGACTGCTGCCACCCCTCAGCTCTCCCCGCTACGGCTCAGCATAGGGAATCGGTGTGCGCCGCGGCCTGACATTTGGCGTGAGGAGGCTGCCGTTAAATGTCAGCTCCTCCTCCGGAAAGTTGAGGGTGTACGCGGGGTCGTTTTCTACGAGGACGTAGGCTGTTCTCTCCCTCCATGGGTGAACGATTCGCGGCTGTGTGGTTCTCCTGAGGTCCCACCATCGGTGGTTTTCCTCAAAGCAGAGCTCGCGCCTCCGCTCCGTCCAGATGTAGCTCACCAGCGAGTCGGTTGCGGCAAAGTCGGCTTCGGATAGCGGGGTATAGGCTGTGGGGGCAAATCGCTTTACGCGGAGCTCATTGAGCAGCGCTACGGCGTCCGCCTTCTCCGGCTGTGGCTTTCGGGCTAAGGCCTCTGCGAGGTTGAGCCACACCTCGGCGCTACGGAGCGCCATGCGAAGGTAGAGGCTGTTCGGATTTTTGCTGCCGCCCTCCGACTCCGCTTTGACGGTAATGTAGTCGAAGTACTCGGAGACGTACACTCCGGAGCGGGTGGGCTGAAAAAACCAGTAGTTTTTGCGGCGGTCTCCCTGCTCGTACGTGCTTATGAGGCTGTTCGCCATCTTGCTCGACGCGCGGTAGTACTTGCCCAAGTTCTGGTTTGCGGGAACGGTGAGTTTTGTTGTCGGGGTAATGATGTTGTAATATACGGCTGTGCTTGAGCTCCCGAAGCTCCAAACGACTTCGGTATTCGAGGAGTTGATGAACTTCTCCACGTAGAGTCCGCCCTCTTCCTTTCCATACTCGGCCAGCCGCGAGCCGGCCGTGTCTTTGTGGGAGATGTCGTAAATTGGGTACTTTGCGGCGTAGGCGTCGATGTACTCCCGCCCGTACTCTACTGCTCGCTGCCAGTCCTCCATGTAGAGGGCAATTCGCTGCGCCAGAATGAGGGCGGCCGGGTGGCTGATTTCGTAAACGTTTTGCTCCAGCCCCTTTCCCTTGAGGTTTTGCAGGGCGGTTTGGATGTCGCCGGTAATTTGCGACCACACCTGCGCTATGGTAGCCCTCGAGTAGGGCTCTACGACAGGGGTTGAGGAGGTCTTGAGGGGCACGCAGGGGTCTTCCGGACGTGCGCGGTTGTAGGGCTTAGCGTAGATGTTTGCGAGCATGAAGTAGGCAAATGCTCGTGAGAATGTCGCCTGCCCGCGCAGGATTTCCTTTTCGGTTTCGCTGCCCTCGCTCTCCTCCAGCCCGTCGAGGCAGACGTTTGCCACCATTGCCTGCTTGTAGAGGTAGAGGTAAACCTTGTCCGACAGGGTTGAGCTTTCCACGCTCACGTCCCAGCGGTAGCAGTTTATGTAGTGCTCCACCTCGCTAAATTCGCCAATTTTGCTGGCGCTCCATCCGCGCGGGGCGCTTGGGTCAACGGTTACGTCAAAAAACTCCACGTCGTCGGTCATGAACTGCAGGAAAGCGTAGCCCTTTTCGGTGGAGAGGTTTTGGAGCAGGAGCCTAAAGTAGCCCTCGCCCTGAAGAATTTCCTTGTACTGCGCCGTGGTTTTGGGCACCACGAGGTTTTGCGCGGAGCGCTTCAGAAAGTCGTCGCATCCGCCGGGCAGCAGCAGGGTGGCCAGCGCCAAAGCGCCGCAGGCGAATTGCCGGATACGTAAAGTGATGGCGTTATTCATGTTCAAAATGTTTTGTTTAGCATGTACCAAAAAAAAAGCGTGCAAACCTTTTTGAGTATTGGTTTACACGCTTTTTAGAGTTGGGAGGCTGTCGCTACCGCTCGTTAAAAATAAATTTCAGCTTTTGCTTTATGTAGGGCTCAAACTTGCGGTCGGAGCTGATGAGCGTCAGCTTCTCCGCAATCGCTTGGGAAATAATCATGTGGTCGTTAGGGTCATTGTGGCTCGCCAGGGGCTCAAGGCGAGCATAGGCTACAAGGTGTTCCCGCTTTACGGGGAGAATTTCGTAGCCCATCGCCTCAATGGAGGGTAAAATATCTTCGGCCGTTTTCCATCGCCCCCTTATCTTGCCCCTTTTGCACAGGTGGATAATCTCGCGAACAGAAACCGTACTGACGTAGAATAGATTTTCGTAATTGCTTACTATTTTCGTTACTCTTCTATCTATTTCTTTGATTTGCTCTGAGACGGCAAATAGCGCAACGTTTGTATCTAAGAGGTAGCGTTCCATATCGTTTGCTACTTCATTACCGCCCGCATATCTACTATCTCTACGTAGTTGGGATTATCCTGTATCCATTGCCCAAATGGCGACAGCCTCTCTTTGCGCTTGCTCCGCTCCAAGTCCCGCTCTCTGATTTTTGCATGGATAGCCGCCAGCTCCTCCGGCGACTTTGTTTCGGCCCACATATCCATTGGTATCTTTGCCCCCGGGTGATCTTTTGCCCAGCGCATTATGGCCAGCTGCTCATCTTCGTCTTCAGGAAAAAGGTCGAGCTCTACGTCGCCCAGCGGTATTTTTGCTTCGCCCATCATGAACCATGCTCTGGGCTCCCGTCTTCTTCTCTTTTTGGGAGCCGGTGTTTGCGTTTTTTCTGTTTTCATAATGCAGTATGATTTTTAGAGTTTAGGCAAAGGTAGCATTTTCTTTTTGAATTTTGAATTTTGAATTTTGAATTCTGAATTTTGAATTGGCTGACGCAATATGCTTCGCGCTTTGCGCAATTCAAAATTCAGAATTCAAAATTCAGAATTTCAAGTGTCGTCCCTGCGGGGCTTGCTACCCGCGCCGCCACCCCTCTTTTTCCACTGCCCCGCCGTCATTCCGAGCGGAGCGAGGAATCTCCCACCATAACGTACCAATACGTCCGGTGGTAAGGCGAGAGGTTCTTCGCTTCGCTCAGAATGACGGGGGGTGTTGTGGCGCTATGCCCGCTATAAAAAGCGTGTAAACCAATACGTCAAAGAACGTTTATATTACCTGCGGCGGGTTGTAGCCCGTCGCAAAAATTCATTTCTTCCTGAGCCTCTACTTCGCGTTAGCCTGCCACCTTTTTATATCCTCTCTTGTTCTCCATGCAGCGTAAGGAGGTTCTACCGGCGTTTCGTGCCGATTTGCCAGGGATGCCAGCGATTTCACAGTGGTGGAGGGAAGCTTTGCATTCAGCTCAAAAAACTTCTTATGCCTGCGGATGTTTACATTCATTTTGGCAATGTTTTCCGTTACCTGCGCATACTCCTCGCCGGATATGCCCAAACTGCGGGCTTTTTCTTCGGTGAGAAGCAGGATATACTGTTCGTCCACAAAATCGGTATGCTTCAAAGCCTTTTGCATGGTATTGATATTCCGTAGCCATGCCAGAGCTTGCGCGTAGTTTTCGGCAGATATGCCCAGCTTGCGCGCCTCGCTTTCGGTTAAGCCCAGCGTGTATTGGTCATCATCGGTTTTTTCGGCGTACTTCCATACCTTTTGAAAGGCTTCCTCCGGCGACAAACGCTCCGCAAGCGCCGCTTCGCCGCTTTGCTCGGCTACATTTCCCGAATGGCACGCCGCAAAGCCCCATAGGGTTAGCGTGGCTATGATGAGGGTGGTTAGATTTTTCATAATAAAAATTTCAATTTATTAATTAATTAATTGCTAAAAGTTAATATTCAAGCTCACCGTAAACGTTCGCGGCAGCGAGGCGTTTGCGGTTTCGCTTTGCTCGGGGTCTAAGCCGTGCCACTCCTTGTGCGCAATCAAAAACAGGTTGGTAACCTGAAGCGACAGCATCACGCTGGAGAGCCGCAGCGGTTTTACCAGCGCTTCGTCAAAGAGGTAGCTGAGCGTAACGTTGTGCATACGAATGTTGTCGGTGGAGGCCACCCTAACGTCCGACTTGTCGTAAATTGCTCTTCCGGCCGCTGCATACAGGCTTCCCACCCAAGGCTTGTAGTATGCGCTACCGCTGCTGTAGGTATCGGAGTTGTAGAGCGCGGGAATGTTTGTGAACGCCTCGTCTCCGGGCTCTCTCCACCTGTCGGCGTACTCGCGCGTTACGTTGAAGGAGGGGTCGAGCAGGTTGCTGAGGCTGCTGTAAAGGGCCGGCAGACGCTTCACCCCTCCCAGCGAGTAAACAAGCCCCGCCCTGAGGCGGAGGTTTTTGTAGCGCAGGCCGAGGTTTACGCCTCCGGTGGCGGGCGGCGTTTTCAGACCCGACTTGACTGTATCTGCCGTTTCCACGTACACCATGTAGTTGGGCGTTTCCTCGCCATTGGCGTTTACGTAGGTGGTGGCTCCGTTGTCGTAGAACACGGGCAGGCCGTTGTTGTGGTTTAGCTCCGCAAAGCGGTAGGAGTATAGAGTGCCCAGCGCTTCGCCCACAATCAGGGCGTTGCCGTTGACCATATTACTTTTGTGGGATTTGACGCTCTGGTTGTCGGAGTTGTCAATAAGCTCGTTGGCCTTTGTCAGCACGTTCTTGTTGTAGGCGTAAATAAGGTTTACGGAAAACTCCCAATTTTTGCTGCGCACGGGGTAGCCGGTCAGGTCAAACTCCAGCCCCGTATTTTCCATGTTTCCCGCGTTAATCTTTACGGAGGTTTGACCCGTAACATGCGACACTTGGGTGCTCATGACGAGGTCGCTGGCCATCTTCTTGTAAACGTCCACCGTGCCGGCAATTCGCTTGTCCCAAAGCGAAAAGTCCGCGCCTGCGTTGTAGGAAACGGTTTTTTCCCAGCGCAGGTCGGGGTTGGGGAGCATGGCAATGGTGGACATGTCAAAGTGGTAGTAGGAGTTGTAGGGCTCAATTTTCGCCACCAGATCGGGCGAGGTGTTTTTGTCCACGTTTCCCTGCACCCCGTAGGAGGCTCGCAGGGCGAGGTAGGAGAGAAAGGCGCTGTGCTGCAAGAACGCCTCTTCGGTCAGGATGTAGCGGCCGGACACCGACCATACGGGCAGGAAGCGGTACTTTGGGTTGTCGCCAAACTGGTTGGAGCCGTCCATGCGAATGTTGCCGTTGATCATAGCCTTACCTTTGTAGGCGTAGGAGGCAAGCCCCAGCCACGACACGTAGTTTTTGATGTTGTCGGTAATGGTTGGCTTTGTAACTGCGTTCGCCACTTGCTGGTAGTTGGACCCGTTGACCACCGGCGAAATGAGCTGCCCTCTGTCCCGCCGCCATCCGTAGGCGGTACTCGCAAACCCGTTGGAGGGTATGCTGCGTATTTCCGACGTAGCTTGCGCGCTTACGACGTGCTCTCCGGTCAGCTCCTTTTCGTAGGCCAGCTGGTTTCGGATCGTGTAGGTCTGCTGCTCCCTGTTGCTGCTCTCAAAAATCCCCCCGTAGGACAGCTTCGAGGACTCTTCTGCCTCAGAACCCTGGGCTACAGCGCCGTAAGGGTACCCTCTGATTTCCGTAGCGTGGTGCGAACGCTCCGTAGCCCACGACTGCACAGTGGCGTTTTGGCTCACCGCCGACCCGCTGAGCTCGTACCTCAGCCTGTCCCAAATTTCCCACCGCACGTCCAGCTTGGCGGTAAGGTTCGACGTTTTGCCGGTTTGCCCCGTCTCTTGGAGCTCGTTGAGGTAGTTTTTGGAGATTTTCAGCTGCAACGCGGTCATGTTATTAATTTTTGCGGGATCTTTTTCGGTTTCAAAGAAAAAGAGCGAGCCGTCGTCGTTGTACACGGGGATAGCCCTTGAGGTAGTGCGCGCCCAGCTGTCGGGGTTTGTCGTAAAAAAGCCCGTGTTGTCCGCTATGGAGCCGCTCAGCTGAAAGTTGACGTATAGCCGCTTGTGGAGCCACGATGATAGCTTTAGCATGGCGTTGTATCGTTCGCTTTCGCTGCCGATGGCCGTGCCCGGCGTTTGGTTGTAGCCCAGCGAGGCATAGTAGGTGGTGGTTTCGTTACCACCGGTGAGGCTCACCGTATGGTTGTGGCTCACGGCGTTGCGAAACAGCAAGGCGTACCAGTCCGTGTTGCGTCCGGCCATTGTAATCAGCGCCGCTTCAAAATCTTTTCGGGAGGAAATGGTTTTTCCCTCAAAGGCGCCTTTGTTGTTGAGTTGGTAGCGCAACCCCTCGTAGCCAATGTCGGTGGGGTAACGGATGAGCTTCAACCCAAGCGCCTCTATTTCCTTAGAGAGCAAAACCCGCTCGGCGGAGTTCATCAGGTAGAGGTCGGTGTAGTAGTTGCGCATGTTGACCGAGGCGTTGCCGCTGTACGACACTTTGGGAGGCCCCTCGCGCCCCTTCTTGGTGGTTACCACAATCACGCCGTTGGCGGCCTGCACGCCGTACAGGGCGGTGGCGGCCGCGTCCTTCAGCACGTTGATGGACTCTATGTCCTGCGGGTTTACGCCCGCAATGGCGTTGCCGATAAGGTAGGGAGCGTCGTCCCCGTCGAGGTTGGAGTAGTCGATTTGAGCGCCGGGGTTAATGTCCTCCAGAATGATGCCGTCGAGCACCCACAGCGGCGCCTTGTTGCTCACAATAGAGGATGTGCCGCGAATACGTATCTTGGCGGTAGCGCTCGGCTCCCCCGACGACGTGATAACCTGCATGCCCGCAATCTGCCCCGCAAGCATCTGGTCAATCGAGAGCTTTCCCCCCTGCATAACGTCAATCGCTTTTACCTGCTTGATGGAGCCGGTCAGCTCATTCTTCTTTATGTTCTGGTAGCCGGTTACGATAATATCGTCTATGTTTTGCTCGCCCTCCCGCATAACAATAGTCCAAATGCCCTTTGCGGGGCGGTTTTTTGCCGGCAGCGTAAGCGGCTCCATGCCCAGTAGCGACAGGTGCAGCTGCGCGTCGGGGGGCAAAAATGCGCGGAGCAGAAAGGTACCCTCCGCGTCGGTTATGGCGCCTACGGATGTGCCCTTTACGGCAACCGTAACGCCGGCAATGGGTGCATTTTTTGCGTCCACCACCTTGCCGGCAATAAAATCTTGCTTCTGCTCGCCTTCTTGAGCGTAAGCAACCGGAGCGCCAACAAGCGCATACACGAATACCCCTGCGGACATTATTCGCTTAAAAACGTAACCAATATGTGTAAGCTGATTCAACATTTCTCTTTTGCTTGCGTATTAAATATGTTATGTGAAAAAAAGACAATGAGCGCCCGCCGCGCTTCCGGTATTGCCGGCGTGGCGGTAGCGCGCAAAAAAATTCCCGAGAAAAAAACCACGTGTTGCGTTTTTTTCTCGGGATTGCTTGGAGTTCTGGGAAAAAGGTACTATATTCGCCCCTTTTACGTTGGAGCGTACTTGTGTACTTGTACTTGTGTGTGTGTGTGTGTGTGTGTGTGTGTGTGTGTGTGTGTGTGTGTGTGTGTGTGTGTGTGTGTGTGTGTGTCCGAACTATGCGCGGTTGGGACGTATCTCAATACACCCGTACTGCGTGTGTGCGCTACCGCACCAGCTTGGTTATATTCCAAGCCGGAAACGTTTTTTTGTATGTAGTGGTTAGGTTTCATCAATAAAAATATTCAAAATCGTATAAATTTTTCCGTACCTGTGGCATTTAGCCGCATGTCCGAAAGAAGCGAAGCGCTACCTCAGCCATTTCTCGGGCTTTTTAGGTAGTTGTAGTGTTACGCCTTCAGGTATCTCAAATTTTTCAGCCGGTAGAGGAACATTCTCTTGAATATCGAGAATATCATCCACCACCACCAATTTACCGCTTTGGTGGTCAGACTTTCCCGACTGTATTACCACGCCATGCCACAGCCAAACCGTAAGATGTTTAAAAATGTCGGGATACGTGATTTGGTCAAGCGCCTCCTCCGGCGAGCTGTTCTTTCCCCTACGCTGAGCCACATGTTTTTTGTACTGCAGGCTGTCATCCAGAACATATTTGTCACAGATTCTGCCGTGCACTTCTTCCTCGCCAACTTTACGGTAGCCCTGAGCTAACAAGCTGTCCGGATGCTTTACTTCGCTGAACGCGGGATAGGGATACCTGACGCCCGTTTTGGCGTCCAAGTCAATGACGGTTGTGCTGACCGAATCGGTAATAACTCGTTGATGGTAGTAGCGAGTATTGCCGGATTTCCACGCAAGAATATCGAGCACATACGCTTCCGAAGCAGACCTGCCTCCGGCAAAATCCACGTAGGTGATTGCTTCCATCGTTGACCTTTTAATAATGGCAACTTTTGGTTTTTCCTCCTGCGCCGAAACAACGATTGTTGCGCACAGCAGCAGCGTGGCTGTTAAGATTTGTTGGGTTTTCATAGCACTTATTCGGTTGAAATTAAACATTAAAATCACAAGCAATTGTCATATAATATGTTATACATAGTAACATTGAATGCATCGTGGAAAGTTTGAACAAAAAGACTTAGAGGATAAGGTAAACTATTTGCATATTCTGCAACAGCATTATCTGTTACTTCCACATTAATCGTCACAGGATTTAGCACATATACAATTACTGCCACGTACTCACAATCTTCACCCACTACTCCTGACGTATAGAATAATCCACCAGTCGCACCATTTACCCAGTCAATATACTGACTTAGACTACAATTAACTGCTTTGGGAGAAATTATAGAAGAACTTGTCTTTTTTATTTTGGCTATATTGGTATTGGTGGAAACTTGTTTTAAAAACTCCGTCAGGTAGAGAATTGCGATTTCCGTTTTCCGTTCTTCAACACTAAGGGTTAGGTCGTTAATAATTCTCAGGTAATCTACTTTATCACCTATTGTAAACCGACCGTCAGCCCCAATTTCAATATATTTTTCCAAATATTTGTGCCCTTGAAGCACACTCGCCTTATCTACAACCGATGGGTTCTCCATCAATGTACGAGCGGCTTCTTTTGCTTTAGTTTTAGCCTCTTCGCGCAAGGATGTTGATATTGACAATGTTGTCGCTGAGAAAAGTTCATTTAATACGCTAAAGTCTTTTGTTTGCAGTTTGGCAAAAAAAATTTCTAACTCTACTTGATTACTTTGCTCTACTGAACTAACTTTTGGTTCTTCACTTGCGCAACGCACAAACGCTACAAACGCATAGCACACTACTGCAATGCGCATCAATTTTTTGACAGTTTTAGTTTTTATAATGGATAAATTTAAAATTTCGTACAAATTCCGGTACAAAAGTAGTGAAAATATTTCCACTGAAAATACCATGTTTATGGTATTTTTTTCTCTTGCAAGTCAACGTGTTGATTTACAGATACGTAATTATTATTCCCCAAAAGCTAAATTTTGAGTATAAGCGTTTTATGCGAGCAAGCGGGGCATAAAAAGCGCTGCCGCAGGGTGAAAATTGGGACGTCATTCCGAGCAAGGCGAGGAATTTCCTGCCATTTCTCCCCCAGCGTGTGTGGTAGCTGGCGGGAGATTCCTCACTTCGTTCGGAATGACGCGCTGCGGTCGGAGCAACGCGCTGCGTTCGGAGCGACGCGCAATTTCCAACTCTTATAATTCGCAATGACTTTGTTGCAACGAGAGCGCATTACTATATAAAAGTTACGACAGCAAGTCCCGCAGGGACGACACTTTGGAGGGACTTTGTTGCAACGAATAACATGCTAACTATTACATAAAGTCTAATAAATATTTCCAATTAGTTACGTTCCTGTTGGCTGCGCCGAGCTCCGCTCCGGTTCCCCGTAGGGGAATAAGACTTTGTTGCAGCGAGAACTTGAGGAAAAAATTTAAATTCTGAATTGGCTGACGCCGTGTAAGTCCCGCAGGGACGACACTTTGGAGGCGAC
>JAITAP010000273.1 GCA_031284065.1 Prevotellaceae bacterium | reverse complement strand
GTCAACTGCTTGCAGCGCCTTTACAGCTTCGGCAATTACTTCAGGGCCTATGCCGTCACCGGCAAGAATAGCTATTTTCTTCATACTATAAATTCATTATTAACCGACTAAAATTCAGTTGTTGCTATATTTATTTGACAATTAACTTGTTATACTATAAAGCGGGATTTGTTGCACTATAAAACGAAATTTGTTGTACTATAAAACGAAATTTGTTGTACTATAAAACAATTGTTGTTTAAAACGCTCTTTCCCTTGCAGAGCAAGTCCCGCAGATACGACACTTGATTAACCGCAGGCTTTAGCCTACGGTCAGCGATAGCCCCCGCCTCCAAAGTCCCGCAGGGACGACACTTTGCTATTTGTCCCAATCGCGCACATCAAACACTATTCCCATTTCTCTGACAAGCGTTTCGTATTCTTCTCTAAACATCACTTTTCTGTGGTGTTTCTGTGGTTTATAATGTATTCCACAATTTTATCCTTATCTTCCATACTTTTCGACAAGGCGGCATAGCCTTCACCCCACGCCTTGAATTTTTCAAATCCCTCAACCGTTTTCAAAATTTTGCTCGAAGAACTTTTTAGTACCTGCATAAAATCCGACAAAGCAGCCGTAGGCGGCATCGTGAACAGCAAATGCACGTGATCGGGCATCGAGTTGATACGATAAAGGTGTCCCCCTTTATTTTTGATAATGCCCCACAACTCCTGATAAAGAAATTTTATTTTTTCGTCGGCTGGGAGCGTTGGCTCGCTTTTATAGGTGCGAACTACTGCATGAATAAGTAATTGTACGTAACTCATATATAGTATATTGCTTTATTTACGGTTAATAAAGTGTCGTCCCTGCGGGACTTTGCGCTTTCTCCTTGTTGCTTCCGTAGGCTAAAGCCTACGGTTAATAAAGTGTCGTCCCTGCGGGACTTGGGAGGCGCAAGCCTTGTCCTAACGTAGGGTTTTTGCACGCTGTGATGACAAATGCCCTCCGCGCCTCGCGCCATTAATCATTAATCATTATTCATTAACTTCGTATGCTTCAATTTTTTCTTTAATTGAAAGAAGATAATCAATATCATCATAACCGTTTATAAAGCAATGTTTCTTGTAGCTGTTTATATTGAAACATTCGCTTTGTCCGGCGCTGTTGATGGTTATTGTTTGCGTCGGCAGGTCAACGGTTATCGTTGTATCCGGATTTTTTTCTACTTCGGCAAAAATGTTTGCAACAAACGTCTCGCTCACCTGCACGGGCAACACCCCGTTGTTGAGCGCATTGCCCTTGAAAATATCGGCAAACAGCGGAGAAATCACCACGCGGAAGCCGTAGTCGGCAATAGCCCAGGCCGCATGTTCTCTGCTTGAGCCGCAGCCAAAGTTTTTGCCTGCCACCAACGCCTGCCCGCCGTAAGCTTTGTTGTTCAGCACAAAGCCGGGCACAGGATTTCCGTTAGCGTCGTAGCGCCAATCCCGAAAAAGGTTACCGCCAAAACCCGCACGGTTGGTAGTTTTGAGAAAACGGGCAGGTATTATCTGGTCGGTGTCCACGCTCTCCACGTTAAGCGGAACGCAGGTAGTGGTTAGCACGTCAAATTTTTCCATTTTATTATAATAAGTTACATATTACTACTTAAACTTCTACATCAATTCTCTCGGGTCGGTTATTTTTCCGGTAACGGCCGCCGCTGCCGCAGTGAGCGGGCTCACCAGCAGCGTACGCGCACCTGCGCCCTGTCGTCCCTCAAAGTTGCGGTTGGAGGTTGAAGCGCAGTATTCGCCGGCGGGCACTTTATCCTCATTCATAGCAAGGCAAGCCGAGCATCCGGGTTGCCGAAAGGTAAAACCGGCTTCCTCAAAAATTGCCGCCAAACCCTCTTCCCGTACCTGTCGCTCCACCGACTTCGACCCCGGAACAAGGTAGGCAAAAACGTTGTCGGCTTTTTTGCGCCCCTTGATAATTTTGGCAGCGGCGCGAAAATCTTCTATCCGCCCATTGGTGCAGCTCCCGATAAACACGTAGGTTACCGGTTTGCCCAACAGCTTCTCTCCGGCTCTGAAACCCATGTACTCCAACGCCTTAATGTTTGACTCGTCCGGCGGTATAGCTTCGTCAATGCCCAGACCCATACCCGGATTTGTACCATAGGTAATGTAAGGTTTAATATCCTTTGCATCAAATGTATATTCCTTATCAAATAAAGCATCGCTATCAGTAAAAAGCGTTTTCCAACGGCTCAACTTTTTCTCCCACTCCGCCCCTTGAGGAGCGTACATGCGCCCCCTTACGTAGCGGAACGTTGTTTCGTCCGGCGCAATAAGCCCGCCTCGCGCTCCCATTTCGATGCTCATGTTGCAAACGGTCATACGCTCCTCCATGCTCATGCTGCGAAACGCCTCGCCCGCGTACTCTATAAAGCAACCCGTGCCGCCGCTCGCCGTCAGCCGCGCTATGAGGTAGAGAATTGCGTCCTTTGCGCTGACGCCATACTGAAGTTTTCCATTAAGCGTAATACGCATTTGCTTTGGTTTACTTTGAAGTAAGCATTGCGTAGCCAACGCCATTTCCACTTCGCTTGTGCCAATGCCAAAGGCAATACAGCCAAACGCCCCATGCGTAGCGGTATGGCTGTCGCCGCAGACAATGGTCATACCCGGCTGGGTGAGTCCAAGTTCGGGGCCAACAATGTGCACTACGCCGTTGTATTCCGTATTTAAGTCAAAGATAGTAATTCCGTTATCATTGCAATTTTGACGCAACGCTTCAATCGCTTTCCGCGACGCCTCTTCCCTGACGGGTAAATGCTGGTTGAGCGTAGGCGTGTTGTGGTCGGGGGTTGCGGTTACCTGCTGCGGGCGAAAAACCTTAACGCCCCGCCTGCGCATAGCCTCAAAAGCCTGCGGGCTGGTAACCTCGTGAATCAACTGCCGGTCGATGTACAGCACGTCGAGGCCGTCGGTAACGGACTCGACAATGTGTCGCTCCCAAATTTTATCGAAAAGAGTTTGCTTCATTTATTCAACGCATTTAAAAACATTTATATACAATCGCTATTGACCGGCTAAAACTCGGTCGTGTTTTTATTTACCCAATAATCAATTTGTTATACTATAAAACGGCGATTTTTTAAAACCTGCGTCCTTCCTCTATACCGCAGGGGCGACATCCGCTCCCAAAGCGTCGTCCCTGCGGGACTTTGAGGAGAGCGCCGTTCTCCGCTACCGTAGGCTAAAGCCTGCGGTTAATAAAGTGCCGTCTCTGCGGGGCTTTTATGATATGCAGTGTATTTAGAACTATTACTGAAGTAATGTATTACTTCAAGGCTTTCCCTATGGCATCCAAAAACGCCTCAACCGACGCTTGAACTATATCGGTGTTAGCGCCAAATCCATAGAATAATACACCTTTATACTCCACCGACATGTGCACTTTACCAATATCGTTGCTTCCGCGCGTAATTGCCTGTATAACAAAATCTTCGAGGTGAATTTTTTGTTTAACAATGCTGCGTATAGCGTTAAGTGACGCGTCAATAGGCCCGTTGCCCAGGCCAACTTCAACAAACTCTTCACCCTTGTAGCAAAGCTTTACGGTGGCGCTTGCTTGCAGATTTTTCCCGCAAAGCACCTGTAACCCTATGAGGCGTATGCTCTTATCAATACTTTTGTCGCAGTCAACCAGCACCAGCAAGTCTTCGTCGTTGATTTCCTTTTTCTTATCCGCCAGCTCAAGAAAGCGCGGGTATATTTCATCAAGTTCAGGCTTAGAGAGCTTTATATTCATTTCTTCCAAGCGATGCTTTAACGCTGCCCGTCCGCTGCGGGCGGTGAGTATGATGGACGATTGGTTAAGCCCTACGTCCTTTGGGTTTATAATTTCGTAAGTTTCGCGCTTTTTCAAAAACCCATCCTGATGAATACCGGACGAGTGGGCAAAGGCGTTGCGCCCCACAATTGCTTTGTTGGGCTGCACGGGCATACGCATGAGCGTGGAAACCAAGCGGCTGGCGGGCATGATTTTTTTGCTGTCGATACCGGTGTACAAGCCCTGTTTTTTGTGGCTTTTCAGTATCATGACCACCTCCTCGAGCGAAGTATTTCCGGCGCGCTCGCCAATGCCGTTTATGGCTACCTCCACCTGCCGCGCCCCGTTGAGGATTCCCGAAAGCGTATTCGCCGTAGCCATTCCCAAATCATTGTGGCAATGCGTGCTAAGTACAGCCTTGTGGATGTTGGAAACGTGTTCGGTAAGATACTTGATTTTTGCGCCGTACTCGTGCGGCAGCGTGTAGCCTGTGGTATCGGGAATATTGATGATAGTAGCGCCGGCGTCAATAGTAGCCTCCACCACGCGGGCAAGGTACTTGTTTTCAGTTCGTCCGGCATCTTCGGCGTAAAACTCCACCTCGCCTACCAAGTTACGGGCAAACTTCACAGCCCTAACAGCGCGCTCTATAATCTCTTCCGGCGTTGAATTGAACTTGTACTTTATGTGAAAATCGGAAGTGCCGATACCCGTATGGATACGCCCTTGCTTTGCAAGCTTGAGGGCGTCGGCAGCTACCTCAATGTCTTTTTCGACGGCGCGGGTAAGGGCGCAAATGGTGGGGTTGGTTACCGCCTTGGATATTTCTACCACCGAATTGAAATCGCCCGGGCTGCTCACCGGAAACCCCGCCTCAATAACATCTACCCCCAGCGCCTCGAGCATACGGGCTACCTCTATCTTTTCGACGGTGTTGAGCTGGCATCCGGGCACTTGCTCGCCGTCGCGCAGGGTAGTATCAAATACGTAAACTTTTTCTTTCATAAAACTATGTAAATATAAATTGCTCAGATAAGTATCAATATCATTTTCCGCACCAACGCTTTGTCTCCTCATTCAGATGGGTAACGCCAAAGCAAAATCGACGAGGAGCGTTACTCAACGTCGGTAGAGAAATTTTCTGCTCACATTGTACCATATAAGCCTAATTCCTTAGCTTTTTCCTTTTCTGACTTCAACCTTCTCTCCACCTTCTTCACGTCTTCGGCAGGGGGTAAATCTTCGGGGACAAGTCCGCGCTCAACCATAATTCTCCGTACGCCGAGGTTGTTTTCAACGTGCTCTTTCTCAATAGCCGTAACGCCCGTGAGGTTTTTAATTTGGACATTTTCGGTAGTCATCGCCGCCGCAAAATCTTTTGCTTTGATGCTTACCGTTGGCAAAAAGTCTGCTACCGGCCGGTTTTCCGGCACGCCAAATTTGCGCTTTAGCTGAGCCGTATCTAACCGGAACAATGCCTTATCGCCTTTTGAGCGAATAATAGCAAAGCCTTTATCGTCCACGCCACGCTCATACAGAACACCGGAAAGCATTTTTTCTGTTTCGCGCAGCTTAGCCCGCGCCTCTACCCTTTCCGCTTCCTGCAATCGTTGCTCAATAAGCTCGGAACGACGAGTTTGGACAGCAAAATAGGTTTGCGCAAATGCAATTTCCGGCTTCCGGCTGTCGCCATTTTGCGCAATCAGGTAGCAGGCATAGCGCGTAAGGAGAATATCATCTATCTCTTTTTCAGCGCCTGAGCCTATCGAGACCATTTTGCTGACGTCAGCAAAATGGTCTGAAATATTTGCTCCGGCATTGCGACAAGCTTCCTTTGCTTTTTCCATGGCGTTCAAGAAATTACGCCACTGTGTGTAGCCAAACAGGAGCTGCAACTCGCGCGCGCTCCAACATTCAATTCCGTTGTATTCAGCAGCAACACCTTCAAACTGATTGAATAAGTGAGCTATGTCTTCTGTTTTTAGCATAAGACTCAAATTTATAGAATTAATTATCTGTTTTTTTTACTTAGTGATTTTCATTCTACTGATAATCCCACTATTCCCGCTCGGCGTAAACAATGATGTAGGGAGATAGCAGCCTGCACTTGGTTTTTGTACTTTATCATATCTATAATCTCAACAAAGTTTTCTCCGAAATTTTACTTTCCAGCGCTTTCAAAATCACTTCCAAATCTATACTTGCTTCGGTTTTCAATCCTAAGCAACGAGAAATGCCGTTTGCATCTGTACTTGCCCGCGCAAATAGTGACAAATGGTATTTGTTCTTGTTTGCAAGTAATTGATAGCTGTGAAAATGAAACGGATCTCCAATTTTCGGAATTTTTGAAATATGCTCAAACGAAAATTCTTTTTCCATATAGCTCATCAAACAGTCTTGCAAAACGAGGACAAGGTGTTTGTTCAAGTTCTCAAAAGTTGTGATTTTATGATGCATTTGCACTAAAATCGTTTTTGCCGTCATTTTCCAATTCATTCCGAAAGAGGCGGTTTTGTCATAGTCAGGCTGTTTTAGTCCTTTGGACTCTAAAAAAGATTGGCGATAGCCCCATACGGAACCTGTAGTATCCAATGTTTGCAATTCAATTCCTGCAAAGTCCTTAATTTTTCCGTTTTTTACGGAAGCAAGCAGATAGTCAACACTGCCGCCCGGGATTGCTATTTCGGGAACAATATGTAATTCATTGCCCGGTTCGTGTAAGGAAAGCAAATGAATACAATCCAAAAATATCTGATTATTTTCTATCAACCGGTGCGGACAAATGATAATATTTGCTTTTTCTTTTCCGTAAGCGACTGTACAAGTACCTATTGAAATTATCGGCTCGCTTTTTCGGATTTTGACACATTTTTTACCAGCGAAACGGCAATACTGTTTTGTGATTAAAGTATTCCATTTCACATTTTTAGACAAAGCGCTTTCGGCAAAGAGTTCTATGATTTTTTGATTATTCATATCACAACAGGTTCAAGTACATTTGGGATACTCGCTGCTTGGCAATATTGATATACTTTTCCGAAATATCAATGCCTATTGACTTTCGGTGCAAATCGTAAGCCACTTTATTGGTTGTTCCGGAGCCGCAAAACGGGTCAAGTGCAACGCCGTCGGGCGGACAAGTTGCCAAAATCGGAATTTTGCATAAATCTTCGGGGTAAACAGCGTAATGTTTTTCGCGGTTCTGTGTATCTTCAGGCAATATTTCCCAAACATCTGTCGGCAAAGCGCCGTTTTTGCTGTAAAGAAGAAAGTAATATCCTTTTTCTTTCAACTCTTTTGCCCGCCCGGATACTTTTTCGGAATCAGAATGCGTTGCGCGCTGCTGATTGCGAATTATCATTCTGAAATCAGGTATGTCACCCTTTTCTACTTTTTTGAGAACTTGCTGCAAATCCCGCATTGCGTTTTCTTTTTCCTCTTTGGAAAGTGCGGTTGATAGCTCAATTTGCCTTTTGTAGCGAATGCCGCAAACCCCCGAAGAGGAAACTACCGCGCCATTTCTTACCGTCGTCGTTTGCGGATTTTGCCGAATAGCCTCATCATTGTAGTAGTAATCAGTTGTTTTTACAAAATGGAAAATCATCTCATGTATGTTTCTTAATTTATCCGCTGCGCTGTCCATTGCCCCTTTGTGCTTGTTCCAAACCACATCGTTGCGCAAAATCCAACCTTGTTCGTCCATCATTTTTATTGCAATTCGCCACGGAATACCCTGCAACACCTTGTTTTTGTACGTATCGCCAATATTAAACCAAAATGAGCCGCTGTCTTTCAATACGCGCTGGATTTCTTTTGTTACTTCTAAAAGATTTCCGATAAACTGTTCCGGTTTGTTCTCCAAACCTATTCCGCCATTTTCGTAGCTGCGTTGCCCCCAATATGGCGGACTTGTCATGCAAAAGTCAATACTTTTCGATGGAAATTCCTTGAGTATAGCTAAAGAATCACCAATGTGAAAAACAGGATACGTAGAATTTTCGATTTCTGGAAAATCGCAAGTCTCTGTACGTGGCAAAACATTTTCATCTGTTTTTTCTTTAGCAAAACATTCCTTATAAGCTACTGTTCTCACCATTTTGTTTTTTCTGTTTTTCAATTTTTTGCCGTTGACATCTGTTACTTTCATTGAGCGAAGATATGCGCTTGTCGTGCAGATGTGTGGAGAATATCTGCCCGTTTTAAATACTATAATTACAAAACTATAGTAACTTTTTCATACAGGTTGGGAAAACAATTTTGCCTTAACCTGAATTTTGTTCCATGGTTGTGACCTGTTCTCGCATCAAAATCTACTAAAATATTTCCACGTTCGAGTTCTTGCAAAAAGCCTTCAAAACTAAACTTTTGCAGCATCATTACTTTGCTGTACTTGTAAAATTCTTTTTCGTTCTCCTTTTTGACTTCTGCCTGCACATAAAAACAATTCAAAAGTTTAGTCCCTGCTGTGCTTGCTAAATCATCAAATCCCCAATATGGCTGTGGGCTCAATTCTCTCAATCCTGTTTTTTGCTTGACTTGCTTTAGCCAATTTTTATGAACGTCGGCAACTTTTGTATAATCAAAAGAAATCAGTACTTTACGGTTTGTACGGTCAATTTTGATTATAAATCCTCTATCGCTTGCTGAATTTCCGTGAATTGTTTGCCTGAAACTCATTTCATTTTCAGGGTATTTTTTTAGCGCTTCTGCATGTTGCCAGCCATAATTCAACAGCAAAACCTGTGGAACAAATTTAACCGCACGGGGCGAAGGCTCAATATGAAAAAGTGTTGTTAAGGAAGCGGTGTTTAGCCTTTGCGCTTTGAGTTCCCATTCCGCAGCATTTGGAATCGGCAAATTATTCTCTTCAATCCCCAATAAATCTTCCAGCGTATTGCCAACGCCACCGGCATTGGCAGTGCGAGCATTTTCAATCCAACCCATCCGTGCAATTTTTTTGAATTCTTTGATGAGGTTTTCCTTTGTGTATAGCTTCATTTTAATCAAATAATCTGGGGGTATGTATTTTTAATAATTCACTATGCAATTTGTTTTTAGCAATTCGTTCTTCTGCCATTTTACAATAATCCGGCGAAAGTTCTATCCCGACGTAATTTCTTTTTAATCCCATTGCAGCTATGGCGGTTGTCCCACTTCCCATAAACGGGTCTAAAATAATTTGCGCACTTGTTGAGCCAATAATTCTGCCAATCAAAGCAACTGGAAAAGGTGCAGGGTGCCCATTTTTCATTTCTTGCATAAATTCCCAGACGTCACCTGCGGCATTGGCTTTGGGTACAAGCTTAAAATCGGGCTTTGCAATCAAATAAATTACTTCGTAAGTTGGCAAAAAATATCCCGGATTAAAATTTATTCCACCTTTCCGCTTCCAAATAATGATTTGTCGCACGGGAAAATCATTAACTATATCTTGCCTGTCCTGCAATAACCCGTCTTGCACACGCCATTTGTGATTATAAAAAATTGCGCCATCATTTTTAATCAACCGAAACATTTCTGTCAAGCAATCGTGCTGCCATTTTACATATTTTTCGTGTGGCATGTTATCATCATAATGGCTATAGCCATTTTGTAAAGCTGCATTTGCCCATTTTCCGCTTGTTGTACAGGGTTTCATTCCATTTCCTGTAGAATTTTTAAGGTTGTAGGGTGGTGAAGTTACAACCAAATCAATAGAATTACTTGGCATTTGTTGCATTGTAGACAAGCAATCGGCACAAATTATTTTATCTATATATTCTTCTATTTTTGTCATACTACTAACATTGTCCTAAATTCTCAAGAACAAGCACGATTTTGCTCACATTCTATTGGGCGTTTACAAGGGCGGCAATATTTCCGTTTTTCCTCTTTTTCAATTCTGTAATATATTCTTTAACTATATCACTTACGTACCATGTACTCAGGTATCAAGTATGCTCTATATTTTCTACTCATTTACTTAACGCTCGGCGTAAACAATGATGTAGGGAGATAGCAGCCTGCACTTGACAGGAAAAAGCTTCAGGAAATGGCTAAACAATTTTATCAGCTTATGCAGAAGCTTGCTGCCCGCCGCAGGCTCCAGCCAAACCATGGGCTTCCGGCTATACTCAACCGAAATATTCGTAAGCCCTAAATCTGCGGCGATTTTTCTCAACGTCGAAAGCTTCATGCTACTCAGGTTATGGGCACGCAAAGTTTTTCTGTCAAAAATATACTGTACAAGACCATTTAAGCCTCTAAAGTTCGGTAAAACAATCAACAATTTACCCCCCCCATAACATTTTTTAACGTTAATAGATTTACATGACGCTGCATTACGTCTTTTGTATCGCTAAAATGCTCAATAAATCCATAGGAAAAAACTATGTCGTATTTCTTATTCGCTTCAAAATTGAAAAAATCGGACTCAATGCAGGTTATGGTACCCTGAGGAATACTGTTGATTTTCTCAAACTTACTGACCATTCCCTTGTCAATGTAAAAATCCAGCAAGGATACTTCTTTGCATCCTCGCTTGTAGAAGTAGGCTGCGAAAACACCCGGAAATCCGCCTACTTCGATAAAGCTACTTGCTCCGTCAAGCCTCGACAAAAATTTCCCGAACGGAACTTTTGCGGGAATTTTTTCGTACTCGTAGTTTTTCCAGTACTCCTGCCAGAATTTTCTATCTGTTAAGCTTTTTTCCATTTTGCGTTGAATTTTATCATTTTTGAATTAGAAAAACAATTCTCACTTTAGCTGCTCAATCACTCCGTTTATTTTCAGCTTTATCACCTCGATATTTTCCAGCCCGTCGTTGTCCACCGCCTTGACCGCAATGTGGTGAACGCCTCCCTTGAAGCTGTGCCGCTGCGCGCCCGCTCTGTCCATGATGACCGACGGCTTGAAGCCTTCGGCTTCGTTGTAGCCAAAGTCCCAGCTGTAAAACTCTACGCCGGAAGGGCTTTCTCCTTTTGCAATAAATTCTACCTCGCGGATACCGCTCGCGTCGCGCGACAGCTCGCTTACCTCAAACGCTATGCCGGGCTTTCTGGAAACGGGAATAATGCTATCCACCGGTACAAGCTCAATGATAATGTTCTCCTGATTCTTGAGCCGCGCCGCCTCCTGCACCGCACCCTTGCCAAACGAAAAGGCTATGATGTAGCCAACGGGCTTTCCGGACTTTACGCTTTTCTCAAAGCTTGCTTTGTCGAATTGCTTGGCGGATACGGAAAAATTCTTCACCACGTTTACGCCTACGGCTTCGGAGCGCTTTACCTGCACGGGCGCGCCGTCGGCCGCCGTACCGTCCACGCCTGCGTCGCCGCCCTTTTTGGCATGGGGAACGCCGCCGAGCTGCCCGATAATCCAGCTCTCAAACTCAAAGGCGTCCTTGCCGCGAAGCGTATCGTAGTCGTACTTATGCAGCTGTAGCGTGTAGGAGTTGGCGTACAGGTTGGTGAACAGGTCGGTTTGCTGGTGCAGGCGCAGCTCGGTAACCTTTACCGCCTGCACGGACTGGTCAATGCCTGTCCACTTGCGGTTGAGCTTGTCGGCAACGGCAATGGTAGTGCCGCCGCCCACGAAAGGGTCGAGCACAAGGTCGCCCTCGTTGCTGGCGCACCTGATGATGCGCTCCAGCAACGCCATTGGCTTTTGGGTGGGGTAGCCGATGGACTCTTTTGAGTTAGACTGTATGCGAAGAATATCATCCCAGTAATTATTAATTATGATACCCGGATCTTCGCATGGCCTAAATTTTCTGAACGGCTGTCCGTTGGCTCTCCACCCCAAGTCTCCCCGCTCATCCATCTCTTTTAATTTTTCTTTGCTGACAACCCATCCATAAGCCGGCGGAGTATAGCCGCCATATTCATATACTAAATTCGGACGGTTTCCCTTAGAAGCAGAGCGCAATATCGGATATTCGTAGTATCGTCCTTTTTCATCCGTCTTCGGGTATTTTTCCGCAATCAGCTCTTCGGAAATTTTAATTCGCACCGCCTTGTCATCAAAAAAATACCGGTTCGTTTTTGAGTAGAAAAAAATGCTATCGGTAGCGACGCCGAATTGTTTGTTTTCAAATTGCGATCCTTTTGGCGTATTTGTTCTTTTCCAAATAATGTGGTTTCGAAAATTGCTTTTTCCAAAAATCTTATCCAAAATTTCCACCCTGATGTAAGCGTCGGCGTGCCAGTCGCAGTGCAGGAAGATGCTGCCGGTGGGCTTCAGCACGCGGTGCATTTCGATTACCCGCTCCTTGAGCCACGCAATGTAGTGGTCAATGCCGCCCGCCCAGCGGTCTTGAAAGCTGCGCACTTCGCCCTCGTCGCCCCAGATGACCTCGTAGCTGCGGTTGCTGAAAAACGGCGGGTCGAGGTAGATTAAGTCCACCGTGTCGCTCGCCATGCCTTTCAGTATTTCGAGGTTGTCGCCAAGTATGAGCCTGTTGATGCACATAAGTTATTCTCCCGTTTAGAGTTAATTCTCAATACACGCTATTTGCCGAAAAATGGAGGGTTGAGGCAGATTAAAATCCGCCGCTTCACCCTCCACGTTTTTTCAGAATTTTGAGACAGCCGCCAAGCTAAGCGCGTTGATAACCATAGCCCTGCTTTACTTTTTGTTAGTTAGCCAAAAAACTGCTCCAAAGGTCGCTATTTTTGCGCAAAAAACCAAACGCAAGGCAAAACCCATACCCGTTTGCACGGTAGCCGCACGCTAATCTTCCGTGTGTATTGACTTCACGCCTTCCAGCCCCAGCTCTTTGGCGGCGATTTCGCGCATTTCCACCTTGCGAATTTTTCCGGCGGCGGTCATGGGGAACTCCTCCACAAACTTCCAGTACCTGGGCGTTTTGAAGGTAGCAATGCGCCCCTTGCAGTAGCGCGCCAGCTCCTCCTCGCCGTAATCGAAGCCGGGCTGACGCTTTACCCACGCCATTACCTCTTCGCCGTATTTTTCGCTGGGCACGCCGATTACCTGCACGTCCTGAATACCCTCATGCTTGATGAGAAAATCTTCAATTTCCTTAGGCGATATGTTTTCGCCGCCGCGAATGATAATATCCTTTGTCCGCCCAACGATGGCAACGTACCCCTCGTCGTCCATCACCGCCACGTCGCCGGAGTGCATCCAGCCGTTGCGGTCAATGACCTTGTCGGTGCCCTCGCTGTCGTTCCAGTAGCCCAGCATTACGGAGTAGCCTCGCGTGCAGAGCTCGCCGCGCTCGCCGCGGGGCACGATTTTTCCGGTTTTGGGGTCGATAATTTTGATTTCCACGTGGGGGTGCACCTTGCCTACGGTGGCGGTGCGCTTGTCCACGGGGTCGTTGTACTTGCTCTGCGTGGAAACGGGCGAGGTTTCGGTCATGCCGTAGCAAATCGTAACCTCTTTCATGTGCATCTTGGCGATAACCTGCTCCATAGAGTCCACCGGGCAGGGCGAGCCAGCCATGATGCCCGTGCGGAGCGTGGAGAAATCGTAATTTTTGAAGCTGGGGTGCGCCAGCTCGGCGATAAACATGGTGGGCACGCCGTAGAGCGCCGTGCACTTTTCCTCCTGCGCCGTTTTCATCACCAGCTCCGGCTCAAACACCTCGCCGGGAATAACCATGCACGAGCCGTGAGTGATGCACGCCAAGTTGCCCAGCACCATGCCAAAGCAGTGGTAAAACGGCACGGGGATGCACACGCGGTCTTGCTCGGTGAGGCGCTGCCCCTCGCCGATGAAGAATCCGTTGTTCACAATATTGTGGTGGGTGAGCGTGGCGCCCTTGGGCAGCCCGGTGGTGCCGGAGGTGTACTGAATGTTGATGGGGTCGTCGAAGCTGAGCGACGCCTCGCGCTCCGCCAGCTCCTCGTCCGAAACGTTTTTGCCCAGCTCCAGAAACTTGCTCCAGTTGCGGTCGAGTATCACCGTGCGGTTGGAGGGGTAAGGGCAGTGCGGGCGGATGGTGTTCAGGATGTCAATATAGTCGGTTGCCTTGAACCTTTGCGCCGTAATAAGGAGGCTTACCTCCGACTGCTTGAGCACAAACTCCACGCCCTCGTTTTTGAAGCCCGGGTTGATGTTCACCATAACAGCGCCGACGCGCGGCGTGGCGAACTGCGTAATAACCCACTCGTAGCGGTTTGCAGCCCAGATAGCGACGCGGTCGCCCTTTTTCACGCCCGCCGCCATGAGCGCCTTGGCCAGCGCGGTAGTTTGATTCCACAGCTCGCGGTAGGTAGCGCGGTAGCCTTGCTCTGCCACCACGAGCGCCTCGCGGTCGCCGTACAGCTCGACGGTGCGCAGCAGCGCCTCGCCGATGGTTTCGCCACGCAGCGCAATATCGCTCGTGCCGTTTGCATAAGATAATTTTTTCATCGTTTCAACATTAAATTAAGGATTCAACAATTCACTAAAACTAAAAATTTCATACGGCGCTACATACTTCTGCGCCTGTTGCTCTATACTATTTAGCTTCCTTCATAATTTAGCTTTTTATATAACATATTTCGGCGGCAACCAATAGCATCTTCCTTACCTCCCCTACCCTCATCCTGCACATTGCCTTCCAACGAATTGCGAGTGCAACGTTCCTAAGCTTTTCCGCGGTAAAAATTCCAGCTGCATTTTTGTCAAGATTTTCCCCCAAATTTTTTTGCGGTAAACAGTGGTTTTGCGGTCGTGCGCCGCCAATTTTTATACAAAAGTAGCAGAGTTATATCAACACCCCAAACCAAATTGCCTATACGTAAATGGTTTTCAACGCAAAAATTATGCCGTAAAATTATTATGCATAAATATTTACGCATAATTTACATACGATTTCCAACGAAAAAACGCAAAATTTGGAATTGTTGATAACATATCGGCGAAACTATTGCAACTCAAGTTGTTTTGTACTATTTTTGTGCCGTCAAAAGCATCATGCTTTGGCAACAAGTAAAATTATTCAACCGTTTCATTTTTAGAAAAAAATTATGAAAAAGTTCTTTCGTTTTGCCATCGCTACCCAAGTAGTATGGTTAGGAGTTTTTAGTTGCAATAGAAATACTACTGCACCTATTATCACGTTCGGTGCGAATAACGCCACCGAAGAAGTTATTGAAGTTGGCGGCAGTAAGGATGTGCTGGTGGTCATCAATGCCGAGACTCCGCTCAAAGAAGTTAGGTACTTCAAGAAAAAGGTAAATGGCGAAGAAATTCCCAGCAAACAGATTACCAGATTTAGCAACCCTAAAAAGTCTGAGAGCACCATAACGCTGAGCGACATTACGTCGGACATTGTGCTGGTGGTGGAGGCAACCGACAGAGAAAACCGTACCACAACGGCAGAATTTTTGGTTAAAATAGCCCGCCAACCGACGAGCCAAAGCGACCTTCTCCTGGGCTTCAACATGCTCAACTCGCTTGGCAGCTCGTACTCCGTAGGACAAAGCAAAGTGCTGCTTCTCCACGAAGCTGAGGAAGCTCAGCAGGACGTTGACTTTATGTTCTTTTACGGCAAAGAGAACGGCGTTACCGTTGCCGCTCCGTCCGACGAAGTCGTTACGCGCGTATTCAACGACGCCAACTACGGCGTACAAACGTGGAGCAACCACAACAGCACGCGCTTCGTAAAGGTAACCCTGGACTACGAAACCGCTTCCGCCTCGGATATTGCCAAAGCGCTGGAGGGAGGCGCCGGCAACAGCATGGTAAACCACATGGACAACAACGATACGGTGGCATTCCAAACCGCTTCGGGGCAGATAGGGCTTATCAAGGTATTCAACATAGGGCCTGACAGCGCTTCTACCCTCAGCGTAAACGTGCGTACCATTTAAGCGCAGCAACGCCAGAGGAAACCGTTGGCGCGTATTTTTATAAAATGAAGAATCCTGCTTTGCTATCGGGCTGGAACACGCCGTATAAGCTGTGGCTATCGGAATTTATTCAACCGGAGGGTTGGGTTAACTTTGCTTACGTTGTATCAGCGCTTTTGCTGTGCCTGTTTGCGTCCATACTTTTCTACAAGCTTGGCAAGTGGATTAGCTACAAGCTAACCAGCCTGCTGCTGACAAAGAAAAAAAACAACAAAGTTGTAGCTGCCCTCAAGGCCAACAAGTTTTTTTCGTACCTGTGCTACTACCTGCCGCTGCTGGTGTTCAAGTACAACTTTGGCCTGCTGTCCGATTCCGAAAACCCGATTAAAATACTGGGGAGCATTTACCACATTGCGGCCGTGCTGCTGTTCGTGCTGGTAGCCAACTCCATCCTCAACACCATTGTGCATATTAACCGGCACCAGGAAGCCAAACGCTCTAAGCCCATCAGGGGGCTGGTGCAGTTTGTGCAGATTATCCTCTACTTCCTCTGCCTCATCTTTTGCATCGCCATTGCGACAGGCAAGTCCCCCCTTGCGCTCCTTGCGGGGCTGGGGGCAGCGTCGGCGCTGATTATGCTCATTTTTAAGGACAGCATCACCGGCTTGGTGGCGGGCGCGCAGCTATCTTTCAACCACATGCTGCAAATTGGCGACTGGATTTCGCTGCCGGGCTACGACGTGGACGGCGAAATTGTGGACATTACGCTCACCTCGGTCAAGGTGAGGAACTGGGACAAGAGCGTTTCTACCGTGCCCACCTACAATCTGGTGGTGAACGATTCCGTAAAAAACTGGCGGTACATGAAAGAATCCGGCGTTCGCCGCATTTCGCGCGCCATTACCATAGACGTTAACAGCATCCGCTTTTGCACGCCCGAAATGCTGGCGCGGTACGGCGCCATTAGCGGCGTTGGCGAAGCGCTGAAAAGCGCCGAGGCCGCCAACGACGCTCCGGCAAAAAGCGCGAAAACAGCGGAGCCGGACGGCATTACCAACCTCGGAGTATTCAGGGCATACATTTACCGCTACCTGGGGCAAAAAAGCGGCATACGGGCAGATTTGGACGTGATAGTAAAGCACAGGGAACCTTCGGCAAGCGGGCTCCCGCTCGAAATAACCTGCTTTGCCAGCGTTACCGATACCAAACCCTTTGAAGCCATACAATCCGACATTTTTGACCACCTCATTGCCATTGCGCCCGCCTTTGATTTGAAGCTGTTTCAGCTGGCAAACAGCAAGGAAATGCAAGTGAACGGGTGAGTATTCGCGTGTTCGGTATTGCCGCATCTAAATGGGGAGCGGGCAGGCGATTGAAAAGCGGTGGCAGCATGGCGTTGATATGGCATTTTTACCACTGACGCGGGTATCAGTAATGCTACTACTTTTTGGCATACCGTGCGCTTCTTGCCGCTTCGACTTTCTGCGTGATTTTTTCCAAAGATTGGGGGGCAGCGTCCGCATAATTGCGAAACCGGAGCAGCAATTCGCCAACTTCGGGCAAGGGTCGGGTGGCAGCTGGCTTCAATGCCGCCAAGTCTTGCGGCAATAACTTTTACGCTATTGCCCATGTAGAGATTTTCCACGTTGCGGGGCGCTCTTTTTCCCGCTTTTGGCTCGCTTCATTTCTTCAACAGCGCTTCTGATTTCTGTGAGCAAAAGGGATTTTTCGTCAATGCGGGGTTTTACCTTTACGTCCGAAACATATTGCAGCACATCCATCAAAAAAGGCGCTTCTACATCCGGTATGTTTAATAATACTTGTGGTATATTCAGTAGTACTTGCATGATTTTTCCGTTCATTTTCCCGTAAAGATACAAAAACTTTCCGCTCATTATCCTCACAA
>JAITAP010000138.1 GCA_031284065.1 Prevotellaceae bacterium | reverse complement strand
GAATTTTGAATTTTGAATTTTGAATTGGCTAACGCCGCGCAAGTCCCGTTAGGGACGGAATGTTGGTAGAAAATGCCACCGTTATACATTTTTTCTTCCGTCCCGTTTTTACATTCCGTCCCTACGGGACGGGGGATGAGAGGGGGTGGCGTGTTTTCTACCAACATCCCATCCCTAACGGGATGGCGGTTGAGAATTTTGAATTGGCTAACGCCATCCCAAGTCCCGCAGGAACGACACTTGATTAACCGTAGGCTTTAGCCTACGGATACGGCACGAACGCTATCTTAAGTCCCGCAGGGACGACACTTGATTAACCGTAGGCTAAATAGGTTAAGCCCTGAAAGGGCGAAATCATTAGCGCAGGGCAACGCCCTGCGAAAAGAGCGAGGCACACCTTCTTAAGCCCTGAAAGGGCGAAATCAATTTGCGGGAATAAACGGATTACGCCCTTTCAGGGCTTGGGGGAGACGCGGGGGCGCGGCGCTCCGCAGGGCGTCGCCGCAGCAACCTCATTTTCACCTCATTCAAACAACAAAACAACCTCAGTAGCAGGAGGCAGCATGGTACACCCCAAACCTCATTACCTCATTTAATCGCTTTGTAATGAGGTAATGAGGTTGTGGGAGAGATTTGCATGCCATTGCTACTAAGGTGCGGGACTTGCTTTGCGGGGAGTAGTGAAAATCTGCGTAAATCGGCTTAATCTGTGCCATCTGTGTGCTAAACAACCTGTTTGAGGCGGCGACATTTTTTTGAACATTTTTCATAGCGTCTCAAAGAAAATTAACCATTTTGTACCTGTGCGTAGTTGGGGAATTTTATGTACCTTTGTGGCCTTGTATAATTTATCTAAAATGGCGCCGGAAAAAAAATATGTAGAAACCCCCATGATGAAGCAGTTTTATGCGTTCAAGGCTAAGTACCCCGACGCGCTGCTGCTTTTTCGTGTAGGCGATTTTTATGAAACTTTTGGAGAAGACGCTATCAAATCGAGCGAAATTCTGGGGATTACGCTCACGCACCGCGCCAACGGCTCTACTTCCTTTGTAGAGCTGGCGGGCTTTCCGCACCACGCTATCGAAACATATTTGCCCAAGCTCGTTCGCGCCGGACAGCGCGTGGCGGTGTGCGACCAGCTCGAAGACCCAAAGCTGGCTAAGGGAATTGTGAAGCGCGGCATTACGGAGCTGGTTACGCCCGGCATTACCATTAACGACAACGCGCTGGAGCACAAGGAAAATAACTTCCTCTCCTGCGTGCATCTGACCAAAACCGGCGCAGGCGTGGCCTTTCTTGACGTTTCTACGGGCGAATTTTACGTCGCGGAAGGCGGCTTTGACTACGTTGACAAGCTCCTGACCAACTTTGCCCCCAAAGAGGTGCTCTTTGAAAAGGGCAAAGAAGATATTTTTATAGAAAACTTCGGCGCTAAATTTTACACGTATAAGTTAGACGAGTGGGCTTTTGCGCAGGAAGCCACGCGCGACAAGCTGCTCACCCATTTTAAGGTGCCGTCGCTCAAAGGCTTTGGCGTTGAGGAGCTGAAGAGCGGCGTTGTTGCCGCCGGCGCTATCCTGTTCTACCTCGAATTTACGCAGCACACGCAGGTGAAGCACATCTCACAGCTTGCCCGTCTGGACGAAGACCGCTACGTGTGGCTCGACAAGTTCACGGTGCGCAACCTTGAGCTGTTTTTTTCGCCAAGCGAGGGTGCGCGTACGCTGCTGAGCTGCCTCGACCGCACCATTTCGCCTATGGGCGGACGGCTGCTTCGCCGGTGGATATCGCTCCCGCTTAAGGAAGCGCAGCAAATCAACGCGCGGCTGGACATGGTGGAGCGCTTTATCAGGCGCCCCACGCTGAGCGAGGGGATAGCCGGACACGTGCGCGAGGTGGGCGATTTGGAGCGGATTATTTCCAAAGCCGCCGTGGGGCGCGTCAACCCGCGCGAGCTGGTGCAGCTGGCAAGGGCGCTGTCGGCGATTGAGCAGATCAAAACGCTGTGCGCCGACGCAAGCGAAAAAAACTTTGCGCGCATAGCCGAGCAGCTCAACCCTTGCAAAAGCATCTGCGAGGCTATCGAACGGCAAATCCTGCCCGAACCGGCAGCGCAGGTGGGCAAAGGCGCTATCGTAGCCGACGGCGTGAACGACGAGCTGGACGAGCTGCGCAAAATCATGCGCGGCGGAAAAGACTACCTCCTCGAAATTCAGCAGCGGGAGTCGGAGCGAACGGGAATACCGTCGCTCAAAATTAACTTCAACAACATATTCGGCTACTACATTGAGGTGCGCAATACCCACAAAAACAAAGTGCCGCCGGAGTGGATACGCAAGCAAACCGTTGCCTCGGCAGAGCGGTACATCACGGAGGAAATTAAGGCTTACGAAGATAAGATACTTGGCGCGGAGGATAAAATTCTTACGCTGGAGCAGCAAGTGCTCAGCGCGCTGGTGGTAAGCCTGCTGGAGTACATTGCGCCGATTCAGCACAACGCAACGCTGGTGGCGCAGCTGGATTGCCTGCTGTGCTTTGCCGTCATTTCCGCCGAGCGCGGCTACTGCCGCCCTGCCTTCAACGACCGGAACGCGCTGTGCATAAAACAGGGCAGGCATCCGGTGATAGAGCTGCTGCTGCCCCCGGGCGAAACTTTTGTGGCCAACGATATTATGCTTGATGACAGCGAACAGCAAATCATCATCCTCACAGGCCCCAACATGGCGGGAAAATCTGCCCTGCTGCGGCAAACGGCGCTCATTGTGCTTATGGCGCAGATGGGGTGCTACGTCCCGGCGGACGAGGTAACTATGGGCGTAGTTGATAAAATATTTACCCGCGTGGGCGCTTCGGACAACATTTCGCAGGGCGAATCCACGTTTATGGTGGAAATGCAGGAGGCCGCAAGCATCCTCAACAACCTTTCCGGCAAAAGCCTGATACTCCTCGATGAAATTGGTCGCGGCACAAGCACCTACGACGGAATTTCGATTGCCCGCGCCATGGTGGAGTACATTCACGACCACCCTGCGGCAAAGGCAAAAACGCTTTTTGCCACGCACTACCACGAGCTCAACGAGCTGGAGGAAACATTTGCCCGCGTAAAAAATTACAACATTGCCATCAAAGAGGCGGGCAACAAGGTTATATTTTTGCGTAAGCTGGTGCGGGGCGGCAGCGCGCACAGCTTTGGTATTCACGTGGCGCAAATGGCGGGTATGCCCGGAAGCGTGGTGGAGCGAGCCAACGACCTGCTGCGGGCGCTGGAGCAAAAAGGCGTTGCTGCGCTACCCACGAACGCTGTGGCCGAAAAGGAAAGTGCAAAAACCGGAGGCAAGGGCGTGCAGCTGTCGTTCTTTCAGCTGGACGACCCCGTGCTCCTGCAAATCCGGGAGCAAATCAAAAATATCGACGTGAACACGCTCACGCCGCTCGAGGCGTTGAACAAGCTCAGCGAAATAAAACGGCTGACAGGGCTGTAACCCTGTTTTCTACTCACAATGATTGACCAAGCCACCATAGACCGCATTATGGACGCAGCCCGCATTGAGGAGGTGATAGGCGACTACATCACGCTCAAAAAGCGCGGCGCAAACTACACCGCCTGCTGCCCGTTTCACAACGAAAAAACGCCGTCGTTCTCCGTGTCGCCCGCGAGGGGCATTTTCAAGTGCTTTGGCTGCGGAAAGGCCGGAACCGCCGTAACCTTTGTGATGGCGCACGAAAATACGACCTACTGGGAGGCGCTCAAGGTGGTGGCAAAAAAATACGGCGTGGACGTTAAGGAGCGAGAACTCTCGCCCGAAGAGCAGCAGCACAACAACGACCGCGAAAGCATGATGATTACCGCCGCCTACGCGCAGGACTACTTCACCAAAACCCTGCACAACCACGTGGACGGAAAAAACATCGGCATGGCCTACTTTGCCGAGCGCGGATTTACAAAGGCAACCATCGACAAGTTTCAGCTGGGCTACTGCCTCGACAGCCGCGCCGCGTTCTCCAACACCGCCCTGCGCGACGGCTACAAAAAAGAATTTTTGGTAAAAACCGGCCTTTCCGTCGAGCGCAACAACGGAGAGCTGATTGACCGCTTTTTTGGCCGCGTTATCTTCCCGATACACTCCGTTAGCGGAAGGGTTGTAGGCTTTGGAGGGCGTACGCTCAAGTCCGATAAGTCCGTGCCGAAGTACGTCAACTCGCCCGAAAGCGAAATATACCACAAGAGCAACACGCTTTACGGCATATACTTTGCAAAAAAAGCCATGATGCAGAGCGACAAATGCTTTTTGGTGGAAGGCTACACCGACGTTATCTCAATGCATCAGGCGGGGATTGGCAACGCGGTGGCGTCGAGCGGCACCTCGCTCACCGCCGACCAGATACGCCTCATCAAACGCTTTACGCCAAACGTTACCGTGCTGTACGACGGCGACGCCGCAGGCATAAAAGCTTCGCTGCGCGGCATCGACATGCTGCTGGAGGAGGGGCTTAACGTGAAAACCCTCCTGCTGCCCGACGGCGAAGACCCCGACTCGTTTGCCAAAAGCCGCAGCGTTACCGAATTTACGGACTTCATCAGCCAGCACGAGGAAGATTTTATCTCGTTCAAAACAAAAATCCTGCTCTCCGACTCAAAAAATGACCCCATAAGGCGGGCGGAAGTCATTACCGACATGGTGCGCAGCATTGCGGTTATCCCCGAAGCCATTCCGCGCAGCGTGTACATTCGGGAGTGCAGCAAGCTGATGGAGATTGGCGAGGACGTGCTCACCGGCGAGGTAGCCAAGCTGCGCCGGAAAAAGCTGTACGACGATGCGCGTGACGCGCCAAGACCCCGCGAGCCGCAGCCGACCGCCGCCGCCGGCGACGCTGCGCCGCCCGAAGCGGTGCACACGCCCTCCATTCCGGCGTTTGTGGAGAACATTTTTTGCCGGGAGCAGGAGCGGGAGCTCATCTACCTGCTCCTCAGGTTTGGCAACCAATCCTGCTTTAGCGTTCGCGTAAGCGCCTACATCATTAACGAAATTGCGGGCGAAGACCTAAGCTTTCAGAATTTGGTGTACCGGCAAATTTTTGAGGAGTACAGAAAGCTGCTCGAAGCGTCGGAAACGGTGGATATACGGCGCTTCATCAACCACCCCGACCAGAAAATATGCGAGCTGACCATCGACCTGCTCTCGCAAAAATACACGCTCAGCAAAATCTGGAAGCAACCGGACACCCCCGACCTCGAGGAAGACCGCCTGCGGGTGGAAGTGCCGAAAGCCATCAACGTGTACAAGTCAAAAATTGTTACGCAGGCCATCATGCACCTCCAGCTGGAATTGGAGGGTAAGAGCGGCGAAGAGCTGGACGCGCTGCTGCTCAAGCTCGGCGAGCTAAACAAAGTGCGCACAAAGCTCTCGGAAATGCTGGCAAGGCCGGTGTTTTAAGAACTAAGCTCACCGCCATTCCGAGCGAAGCGAGGAATCTCCCGCCGCTTCTCCCTCTCCGTTGTCGGCGCGTGGTGGCGGGGGCCTCCACTGCGCGCGCTCGCGCCTTACGCACTCCGGTCGAAATGACGGGAGGGTAGGGGAGGGTAGGAGGTAGCGTATCGGCAACCCGGCGGCGGCAATGGCGTATCGGCAACCCGGCGGCAAAGCTATTCCTAATTTCTATTTTCTTTCTTACCTTTGCAGCATGAAAAGAAGTAAACCCTACCGCTCTGCCATGAGCTGCCGCTCTGCGGCGCTGTTTGCGCTCACCATCAGCCTTGTCATGCACGTGTTGAGCAGCATCATGTTTTTCTACGGGCGGGAAGCCGTAGCGCCGGAAAACGTGAAAATGCCCGACTTTGACGCTTTCCGCCTCTTGGTTTCGGCGGCAACCACGTTTCTTTTTACCTTTCTGCTATACCTCATCAACTTTGCCCTGTTGAAGCTGGGTAGGCCAAAATCGTTGAAGCTGTTGCTCATTATAGGCTGCATGATGGTTGCCGCCGCTTCGCTAAGCTGGATTTTTACGTTTATCCACACGCTGCTGTTTGATTTTGGCGAACACTCCGAGCGGGCGTTTCACGGCGGGCTAATGCGCGACTTCTTTACGGCGACGATAGTTATTTTTTCTTCGCAAATGATTTACGCCAACGTCCGGCGAAACATGATAGCAATAGAGAACGAGGCGCTGAGAGCCGAGAATGAAAAAACGCGCTACGAGGCGTTGAGGCATCAGGTCAACCCGCACTTCCTGTTCAACTCGCTCAACACGCTGAACGCCATCATCAAAACCGACCCCAACAAGGCGCAGCAGTTTGTGCAGCAGCTCTCCTACATCTTTCGCTACACGCTGCAAGGCAAGGACGTTATTACGCTGGACGAGGAGCTGAAGTTTACGGAAACGTACGGCTCGCTGATGCAAATACGGCACGGCGACAGCCTGCGGCTCGACGTGGACGTCAACCCTGCGTACAAGCGCTACGCCATCATCCCGCTCAGCCTGCAAACGCTGGTAGAAAACGCCATCAAGCACAACATTATTAGCCGCAAGCAGCCACTCCTCGTGCGGATTCTTACGTCGGCAGACGCTCCTTCGGTAACGGTTGCCAACCCCGTGCAGCGACGGAAAACGGTGGAAGTTGGCGAAGGTATCGGGCTGGCGAACCTTGCCGAGCGATACCGGCTAAAGTGGCAGCAGGAAATCACGATTTGCCGTACAGATGACATTTTTAGCGTAACAATTCCCCTGAAAAAAATATGAAAGCGGTTATCATAGAAGACGAAGAAGTGGCGGCGCAAGCGCTGGCGTTGCTGCTCGAAGAGCTCTACCCGGATATTACCGTGCTGGCTACGCTACAATCGGTGGAGGACAGCGTGGAGTGGCTGCGGACGCACGCCGCGCCGGACCTCCTGTTCATGGACATTCACCTGTCCGATGATTCTTCATTTTCCATTTTCGACAAGGTTGCCGTTACCTGCCCCGTAATCTTCACCACCGCTTACGACAAGTACGCCCTGCGGGCCTTTGAGGTCAACAGCATTGACTACCTGCTAAAGCCTGTTCACCAAGACAACCTGCAACACGCCATTGAAAAATACCGCCGCCTGTCCGCCGCAAAAGGCATTGACAGCGGCGTGATTGCCTCGCTGCTCGAAACCATTCGCAGGGAAAAGGCGGTGTACAAGTCCTACCTGCTTGTATCCAACAGGGACAAGCTGATACCGTTGGCGGTAAAGGATATTGCCTACATCCACGTTGACGTGAAGGTGGTGATTGCCGTTACCTTTGACAATCGCAACCACTACCTCTCGCAGCCGCTGGACGAGCTGATGGAGCAGCTTTCGCCGCAGGCCTTTTACCGCGCCAACCGGCAGTATATTGTGGCGCGTTCCGCCGTAAAAGACGTTAGCGCGTGGTTTGGCAGCAAGCTTGCGGTAAACCTCACCGTGTCCGCTCCCGAAAAAATTTACGTAAGCAAAGCCCGCGCAAAGAATTTTAAGGAATGGCTCACGGGCTGAGCGCACGATTATTATATTCGCGCGGCGTACCTTTGTGAGCTGCTACAGCCCGCGAATTGCACGAATTTTCGCTAATTTCTCCATTACAGTTAGCGTAATTCGCGTAGCCTGTGGACAAAAATCCGTGCTAATCCGTGCAATCCGCGTAGCCTGTGGACAAAATCCGTGCTAATCCGTGTAATTCGCGTAGCCTGTGGACAAAAATCCGTGCTAATCCGTGTAATCCGTGGACAAAAAATAGTGTAATTCGTGGACAAATTACCATATCGCCATTTTAAACCGGCAGAGAATGTAAAATTTAGATATTTGATATTAAATATTTTATGATGTTATTGTAAATAATACAGTAAGGTAAAATGTATCAGCTATGCAATTTTTTTTTACCTTAGCGGTTGAAAAACCAACCATTCACTTAAACGTAGAGATATGAAAGAGCACACATTTTTATCATTCGATTTGGGCGCTACCAGCGGGCGCAGCATTGCAGGTACGCTGGCAAACGGCAAGCTGCACATGCAGGAGCTTACGCGCTTTCCCAACGGGCCTGTTGAGAGCAATGGGCGTTTTTACTGGGATATGCTTGCGCTGTTTACAAGCATCACCGGCGGCTTTAGAGCCTGCGTTGACGCGAAAATTGCGCCAAGCTCGGTGGGCTTTGATACGTGGGGCGTAGATTTTGGGCTGTTTGGCAAGCACGGCAAAATACTGAACCCTCCCTTTGCCTACCGCGACCCGTACACCAACGGCATGCCCGAAAAATTCTTTGAAATCATGCCGCGCCGGGAGGTGTACAACGCCACCGGTATTCAGGTGATGAACTTCAACAGCCTTTACCAGCTCTTTGCGCTTAAGCAAGCCGACTCGGCCGCGCTCGAGAGGGCGACCAGCCTGCTCTTTATTCCGGATTTGCTGGCGTACGTCTTGACGAAGGAAATGCGCAACGAGTTCACCATTGCCTCCACATCGCAGCTGCTCAACCCGTACACCAAGACGTGGGACCCGAAAATCTTCGACGCGCTGGGCATTTCGCCAAGCCTCATGCAGCCCTTGGTAATGCCGGGCGAAGTGATAGGAAAAATAAAGGAGCGCGCCATCCTCTTGACGGGCGTTGCCGACATTCCGGTAGTTGCCGTAGGAACGCACGACACCGCCTCCGCCGTGCTTGCCGTGCCTGCTTTGGACGAAAATTTTGCCTACCTGAGCTCCGGCACGTGGTCGCTCATGGGAATTGAGTGCAAGGAGCCCATCGTAAGCGAGGAGTCCTACCGGCAAAACTTTACCAACGAAGGCGGCGTGGGCGGCACCACCCGATTTTTGAAAAATATCACGGGAATGTGGCTGCTTGAACGCTGCAAGTCGGAGTGGGCAAGCCGCAGGGACTACAGCTACGCCGAGCTGGTCGCTATGGCCACCGCCGAAACGCCCTTCCGCTTCTTTGTAGATCCCGATGCTCCCGAATTTGCCAACCCAAAGAGTATGACCGAAGCCATTGCCGGGCGCTGCGCGAGCACGGGGCAGCCCGTGCCGGTTTCCGACGCAGAATTTGTGCGCTGCATTTTTGACAGCCTTGCCATGAAGTACCGCTACACGCTGGACAAGCTGAAAGGCTTTGCCTCGCACCCGATAGAGAGGCTGCACGTGATAGGCGGCGGCGCCAAGAATGAGCTGCTCAACCAGCTCACGGCAAACGCTATTGGCTTGCCTGTGGTGGCGGGGCCGTCGGAAGCTACGGCCATCGGCAATATTATGGCGCAGGCTATGGCGGCAGGTTGCGTAGCGTCGGTGAACGAAGCCCGCGCGGTGATACGCGCCTCCGTGCAGCCCGAAGTGTACGAACCGAAAGATACCGACGTGTGGGATAAAGCATTTGAAAAGCTGGCGTGGTAGCCCTGTCGGGAGAGGTGGGAAAAAGTTTGCCGGAACGGAATTTATGAAAATGAATGTCTCATTAGAGAGGAAGATTTGTTGGAAGCAACGTCGTTGATAGCGTCGCACTCAGAAAAGGGCGGGGGTATGGGCTGTTACTAATTTTACTACTGTTACCGCCACTGCTGATGCTAATTACTATTTGCCTGTGCACGGATGACGAGAAATGGGTTGTACTCTATGCGGTATTTCTTCATTTTTTGTCCACGAATTTCATTATTCTTTGTCCACGAATTACACGGATTAACACGGATTTTTGTCCACGAATTACATTGTTTTTTGTCCACGAATTACACGGATTAACACGGATTTTGTCCACGAATTACCCTAATTCTTTTAATTCGTGTAATTTTGTGGACAGAGAAATAATTGTCGGCAATTTCGGGGATTGCCAAGTATTTGTTGTTCAGCTAAAAAACCACTAAAAAAACGCTCGTGAAAACATTAACTATTACAGCCTCTTTGTTGGCATGTCTCGTGTACGCCCACGCGCAGCCGTCAACGGAAACAATCGTAAAATACTTGTCCGGCAGAGGCTCGGACGATGCTGTGGAGTGGGAATTTTTTTGCACCGACGGCCGCAACAGCAACAAGTGGACAACCATAAAAGTCCCCTCCTGCTGGGAGCAGCAAGGATTTGGCGGATATACCTACGGCGTGAACTTCTACGGGAAAAAAACAGCTCCGGGAATTACCGCCGAACAGGGGAAGTACCGCTATAAATTTGACGTTCCCGCCGAATGGCAGGGCAGGAGAATCCGCCTCGTTTTTGACGGCGTAATGACCGACGCGGAGGTGCGCATCAACGAGCAAAAGGCAGGCGAGGTGCATCGGGGCGGATTTTACCGCTTTGCGTACGACATTACAAGCATGGTGCGCACGGGCGGCGACAACCTGCTTGAGGTGACCGTGAGCAAGGAATCGGCAAATGAGAGCGTAAACCTTGCCGAGCGTCGCGCCGACTACTGGAACTTTGGCGGCATTTTTCGTCCGGTATTCCTTGAGGCGTTCCCCTCGACGTTCATTAGCCGCACAGCCATAGACGCTAAAGCCGACGGCAGCTTCGCGGCAGAGCTCTACTTGGACGCGGCGGTAGAAAAAGGGTTCAGCGTTGCGGCGCAGCTAACCGACGCGGCGGGTTTGCCTGTCGGCGAGCCGGCCGTGGCGGAGGTGCAAAAAGGCGGCGACAAGGCTACCTTGACGATGACGCTGGAAAACCCAAAGCTGTGGACCGCCGAAACGCCCAACCTTTACAAGGTGAAGTTTACCCTCAAAGAGGGCGAAACCGTGCGCCACGTTACCACCGAGCGCTTTGGCTTCCGCACGCTTGAGGTGCGCAAAAGCGACGGGATTTACCTCAACGGGCAGCGCATAATGCTGCGCGGCGTGAACCGCCACAGCTTTTACCCGGAAACGGGGCGCACGCTCAACCGCGCGCTCAACTACGCCGATGCAAAGCTTATCAAGGAAATGAACATGAACGCCGTGCGCATGTCGCACTATCCGCCCGACCCGGACTTTCTCGACGCTTGCGACGAGCTGGGCTTGTACGTGCTCAACGAGCTGGGCGGCTGGCACGGCAAGTACGATGAGGGCGTTGGGCGAAAGCTGGTGGGCGAGCTGGTACGCCGCGATGTAAATCACCCAAGCATCCTGTTTTGGGACAACGGAAACGAAGGCGGCTGGAACGTTGCGCTCGACGACGAATTTGGCAAGTGGGACGTGCAAAAGCGCCCCGTGCTGCACCCGCAGCAATTTCTGAACGGCATTGAAACCATGCACTACCGCTCCTACGGCGAAACGCAGGAGTATCTGCGCGGCGACTACATCTACATGCCTACCGAATTTTTGCACGGGCTGTACGACGGCGGGCACGGCGCAGGCTTGTACGACTACTGGGAAATGATGCGCAAGCGCCCGCGCTGCGCCGGCGGCTTTCTCTGGGCATACGCCGATGAGGGCGTTGTGCGCACCGACCAAAACGGACGCATAGACAACGACGGAAACCACGGCGCAGACGGGATTGTAGGCCCTCGCCACGAAAAAGAAGGCAGCTTTTACGCCATTCGACACGTGTGGTCGCCAATTCAGGTAATGAATACCGATATTTCCGAAAACTTTAACGGCACGCTGAGCGTAGAAAATCGCTACGATTTTACCAACTTCAACCGCTGCAAAGTGAAGTGGGAGCTGGCTATTTTCCCAAAACCCGAAGCGGGGCAAGCGGGGCACACGGCGGCATACGAGGGCGAGCTGGCGGGGTCGGACATAGCGCCGCACGCTTCCGGCGCGCTAAAGCTGCCGCTGCCCGGCAGCTGGCGCGAGGCAGATGCGCTCTACATTACCGTAAAAAATCCGCAGGGCGAAGACCTGTGGACGTGGTCGTATGCTTGGAAAAAAAATACGGCGTACTTCGCCGCTGCCCCCGAAAAACAATCGTCCGCTAACGGCAAAGAGAAATTGCCCAAAGTAAAAAACACTCCGGAAAAAATCACCGTTACCGCAGGCGAGCTGGAGCTTGCCTTTGACAGAGCAACGGGCGAGTTGTCGAACGTCAGGCAGGGCGGCAAGGCTGTTTCGCTAAGCGGGCTGCGCTTTACCGCCGCCCGTCGCGGCAACCGCACGCTCGACGGCTCGACGGACGCCGAAGCGCCCAAAGGCATGAACCTCGTCTATAAGGAGGTGCAAGCCAACAGCAAGCTGACAAACCTCACCGCAACCATAGCGGACGGCGACGCTCTTGTGGAGGCAAGCTACTTTGGCTCGCTGCGCAGAGCGCTGTGGCGCATTTCCTCCGACGAAAACATCAGGCTTGAGTACGAGTACGAGTACGACGGCGTGGTAGAACTCATGGGCGTAAAGTTCGACTACCCCGAATCGAAGGTGAAATCAATGCGGCTACTCGCAAACGGGCCGTACCGCGTATGGCAAAATCGCTTACACGGCGCTACGCTCAACGTGTGGAGCAACGAGTACAACGACCCTGTTCCGGGGGAAACGTTTACCTACCCCGAATTTAAGGGCTACTACAGCGGCTGGCGCTGGGCGGTGCTCGAAACAAGCGAGGGAAGCATTACGCTATGCAATGAAGCGTCCGGCAGCTACCTTGGCGTATATGCGCCGCGCGACGGCCGCGACGAAATGCTCTACCGGCTGCCGCAAACGGGCTTGGCGGCGTTGGACGTTATTCCGGCTGTGCGCAACAAGGTTAACGCCACCGACCTGATAGGTCCCTCGTCGCAGGCGCAGCGCGTGAGCGGAGTGAAAAAGGGAGTTGTACACCTCAAAATTAAAACCTCAAGATGAAATTTTTCTGCCTTACCGCTGCGCTCTGTGCGCTATCTTTTTCCACGCTTGCGCAGGCCGGTAGCGAACTGCGCTACGCAGGTCGGCAACAATCCAACCCCGACTACCACCACGGGCAGCTTTCGCCGGCGGTGGGGGTGCACAACGTGCAAATCTTTCGCGCCAACCGTCAGCTACCCGAGCTGGCGGACGGCTCCGGCTGGACGTACAACCACGCGCCAATGATAGCCTATTGGAACGGGAAATTTTTTGTGAACTACCTTAGCAACCCCCTCAACGAGCACGGGCAGCCGGGGCAAACGCTGCTGCTCTCCTCGCCCGACGGCTACACGTGGAGCAAGCCGACGGTTATTTTTCCTACCTACGAAGTACCTGCGGGCACGCTGTTTGGCAAGGATAAAATACCGACATTACCCGGGCTTAACGCGGTAATGCACCAGCGCATGGCGTTTTTTGTAAGCAAAAGCAACCGCCTGCTGTTGCTGGGTTTTTACGGCATTTCCTACACGCAAAAGGATAGCCCGTTTGACGAAAACGGTATCGGGCGCGTGGTGCGCGAGTATAGGGCAGACGGCACGCCGGGCGATATTTACTTCATTCGCTACAACGAAGGGTGGAGCGAAAAAAATACCCGCTACCCATTCTACGCAAAAAGCAAGGACAAGGCTTTTGTTGAGGCGTGTAACGAGCTGCTCGGCAATAAGCTGATGACCCAGCAATGGGGCGACGAATCCAACCAAAACGACCCGGCTATCAGCCTGAAAGGCGACAACAAGGCGTTTTGCTTTTACCATTTGCCGGATAACCGCGTAGTGGGCTTGTGGAAACATGCCCGCTACGCCATCAGCGCAGACGAAGGGAAAACGTGGACAGAGCCAAAGCTGGCAACCAACGTGGTAAACTGGAACGCAAAGATATGGGGGCAAAAAACCTCCGACAACCGCTACGCCGCAGCTTACAACCCTTCGCTCTACCGCTGGCCTCTGGCGGTGATGACGAGCGATAACGGCTTGGACTACGATAACATTTTGCTGGTGCACGGCGAAATCTCCACGCGCAGGTATGAGGGCGGACAAAAAAGCTTCGGGCCACAGTACGTTCGCGGTATTGCCGAAGGCAACGGTGCGCCTCCCGATGGGAAAATGTGGCTTGCATACAGCGTGAACAAGGAGGATATTTGGGTTGCGTCGGTACCGGCGCCGATAACGGGAAAGGTTTCCGGCGCAGTGAACGATATATTTGCCGACATGCAGGACGGCGAAGAGTTGCAACGCTGGAATATTTACAGCCCTCTGTGGGCGACAGTGAGTATTGCAAAAAACACGTTGGGCAAAAAATGCCTGCTGCTGCGCGACAGGGACAGGTACGACTACGCCAAGGCTGAGCGCGTGTTTGCCGCAAGCAAACGGGTAAAGCTGGATTTCAGCATTACGCCTGCACAAAACGATAACGGCACGCTGCACGTAGAGCTACAGGATGCCAAAGGCGCTGTTTGCGTGCGGCTGGTGTTCGACGGCGAAGGCAACCTGAAGCTGAAGCCTCGCGCAAAATTTACCAACTTGCTCAAGTACGAGGCCCACAAGGAGTATAGCGTCAGCATTGACCTGAACACCGATGTGCGTCGCTTTGACATTACGGTGAACGGGAAAACGTGGAAAGGTCAATGGTGCATGACGCCGGTGGAGTCGGTGGAGCGCATAGCGTTTCGCACCGGCGAACGCCGCTACTACCCCACCATCGATACCATAGAGGACGACGGCAGCGGCGATATGCCGCGCGCAGGCGAGGCGGTGAAAGAGGCGGCGTTCAGCGTTGGCGCGCTCAAGGTACAGTAAGCGAGCGCCTTTTATTGGAAACTATACGGCAGCAAAGCCCTTTGTAATTTCAACTAACAAATGCAACTTTAAAGTAAGAAAAAAACGTTCATCGAGGGCATGCCCTCGATGAACGTTTAGGAAAAATTTCTACTTTTATGTTGTTATGAAAAAAGTACATTTATCCCGTGAGCAAAGGTACACAATTTCTGCGATGCACAGGCAGGGGTGTACCCAGAAAATGAGGTTGAATCTACATATTCGAAAAAAGCCTAAAAATATTTTTCGCGCCAAGAATTTTCCTTACCTTTGGCGCTAATTCTGCTTTTGAAAGTAAAAATAGTACGAAATTGAAATAAAATGAATATAGCAAACCCAATATACGATACGGTCTTCAAGTTCATGATGGAAGACGAGCGGGTAGCCAAATCTTTCATTTCGGCAATCATTGGAGAGAAAGTTCTTGATTTGGGTTTTTCTGCGCAGGAGCGCACCGTCTATGTGCCCAAAGAGAAGGTGGAGGCTTTGGAGGGCGAGCAAAAGGAAGAGTTTCTTACCGTTTGCCGGTTTGATTTTTCCGCCAAAATAGAGCTTCCGGACAATCGGTTCAAAACGGTGATGATAGAGCTGCAAAAGGCCAAATTCTCGTCGGACATCATGCGCTTTCGCCGCTACGTGGGGGCGCACTACCAAAATGAAAGCAACGTTTACAAGGCAGACGGCGGCAGCGACGGCGACAACAACGAGGTAAAACCCCGCCAGATATACTGCATTTTTTTGCTGGGATACGATTTCGGTATGCCCGGTCATCCGGTTGTGCAGGTTGACAGCACGGTGAGAGACCGCACGACAAGCGAGGTGCTGTCGGGGACCAACGAATTTATTGAGGGGCTTCACCACCGGTCGTGGATTGTGCAGCTGGACCAGCTCAAGCGGCGGCGGCGCGATGACCTCGAAATGCTGCTGAGCATTTTTGATCAGGAAAATCGCACCCAAGATCACCACATCATGAACGTTGACGAGAGTACTTTTCCGGAAGCGTACCGGGCTATAATTCGCCGCTTGCGCATGGCTTCCGAAAGCAAAAATGTCCGGATAGAAATGGAAATGGAGGATGACTACTGGAAAGGGCTTCAAGAGAGAGAGAGGCTCATTGCGAGACAAAAAAAAGCGCTCATCGACAAAGATAAAATAATAGCAGGCAAAGACAAGGCGCTCGAAGAGCAGAAGCAGGCAATAGCAGGCAAAGACAAGACGCTCGAAGAGCAGAATAAGATAATAGAAGCGTTGAAAAGGAAGCTGGGAAATAGCCAAAGCTAATTCTGGCGCAAAGTTCATCAGGCTTTACAGCAGGCGTTAATCAACAAAAAATGCGTTTCGTGAAGCATACAGCGTAAATATTGTTGACAGCGCACAGTACGGGTATCTCTTGCGCGGGCGGGTGTACGGGTGGTTCGCGAACCGCCTCCAACCACGCACGCAGCTCAACAAGCTACGTACTTCGCACGTAGTTTCCACATATTTTTCGATATTGCAGCAGGGTGGGGTGTTTTTAGACTAAACTCTAAACGACTTTGTTGCAACGAATAACATGCTAAGTATTACATAAAGTCTAATAAATATT